>DAHXOG010000009.1 GCA_027364995.1 Candidatus Mancarchaeum sp. | reverse complement strand
AGCGCCTAGAATATGACATGCTAGGGTCTATTTCTACAACCATTTTTTGTGGTTTCTTTTCAGCCATTCTTTTTTCAGCCATCCGTTTCACCTTATTTTTTATATGATATACTATGCCAATATTTAAAAATATGACGTAATTTTATATTTATATCTTATTTTTATTACGTTTTTTATGCTGGCTTTGCATACCTTACATCTGATTTGGAAATGCTTAGCTCGGACAATTCTTCAAGCCCATTGCGGTTGTATATCGAGTCCAGCGCGTTTGCGCTTATACGCGTTACAGGATTTTTTGATCTGAGGGAGCATGCGTCCTTGTATGGCAGTATGGATTTGGCATAGATGCCCAATTCCTTTGAGACGTTTATTATTTCCTGCTTGTCCAAGCCCAGAAGAGGCCTGAAGAATAGGCATTTTATGCCATTTGATGTTGCAATCAGGTTTTCCGCAGTCTGCGATGATACCTGCCCAAGGCTTTCGCCAGTCACTATTATCTTCGCATTTTCCTTTTCTGCTATGATTTGTGCTGTCTTGAATATGAAGCGCTTGAATAACAACACCTCATATTTCTGCGATTCCTTCATCGCTGCAATCTGGAACATATGAATAGGTATGTAGTACACCTTTGCAGTATTCGAGTATTTCAACAGCATTTCCAGAATTGCAGGCATTTTTGATGCTTTGAGCTCTTCTATGTTTTGCAGCGCATAGAAATGCACGTATATGGGCTCAAGTCCTCTTTTCATGGCGTAGTACGCAGCAACAGGTGAATCTATGCCGCCTGAGAGCAGCACTATGGCTTTACCAGACGATCCGATAGGGAGGCCTCCCAATCCTTGTATTTTTTCCTTATGCAGGATTGAGAATTTATCGAGAACCTCTATGTATAATGTTTTTTTGCCGAATTTTTCCGGAACAAACTTCAATGCACTCGGGTCTTTTATGAATGCGGAAACTATGTCCATTGTGTTGAAGGCTACCGATTTATTCGACCTGTGCGGCTCAACCCTTACATTCTCCCCTTTATGGAATAGCGAATTTGACTTTTCAACTATTGCGTCCATATTGCTTTCGCATTTTATAAAAGGCGCATACCATGATATTCCGAATACATTTGAAAGCATGCTTTTGCATGATTTCAATTCGCGCTCTGTATGCACATCTATGATTAATCTGTCCCTTAGCGGAATCAGCTTTGAGCCGAGCTCAGGGCCGAGCGCGGCCTTTATGTTTCTGATAAGAGTGTTTATAAAATCGTGGCGGTTTCTGCCCTTCAGCCATAGCTCGCCGAAATGTACAATAATGCCATCGTAAATGATTTTGTCTTTAGTATTTTGCATGATACGGCCTTATGTTTTTGACCATTGGCCCAAAAGCAGGCAAATAGCATATTTTTAATAATGCACAGTTAAAAAATAAATATGCAATGTGCTATTTTTATATGGCGCAGTTTATAATTACGTTATGGTATCTCCATGAATATGAATCTAGGAAAAAGGCTCAGGAGCTTTTGGATAAACTCAAGGCATGTGATCAATATAAGCTATAGGCCCAAGACTGATGAGTTCAAAAAAACCGCAAAGGTCATAATAATAGGAATACTCATAGTCGGAGTGCTGGGGCTTATACTCGGAATCGTAATATCGCTGGTTATAGTGGGCAATCTGTCTTTAATATGATATCATGGAGGTAAAAATAGATTTTACCAAGAGTGCGCAGGAAAACGCCAATGATTATTATAACAGGGCCAAAAGGCTTTCGCACAAGATAGACGGTGCAAAGCACATTATCGGTGAGCTTGAAAAAAGGGCGAAGAAGGAGAAGGATGATTTCAAGGAAGAAGAGAAGCCGAAGGTAAAGATAATACGTAAGAGGGAATGGTACGAGAGATTCCACTGGTTCATGTGCGGCGGCTCGTTGGTCATAGGCGGCAGGGATGCCAAGCAGAATGAAAAGATGAATTCTGATTATTTCGAGGATAATGACCTATTTTTCCATGCCGACATATTCGGCGCATCCGTGACGATATTGAAGAACGGCAAGGATGCAAATGCGGAAGATAAGGCGTATGTTGCGCAATTCGCAGGAAGCTATTCCAGCGCATGGGAAAAGATGCAGAAGAGCGTGGACGTATACGCGATGAGGAGGGACCAGGTAAGCAAGGCAACGGCGAAAGGAGGGCTCGGGACAGGAAGCTTTTTGCTTAGCGGCGAACGTGAATGGTTCAGGAATGTGCAGTTAGGGCTTGCAGCTTATGCATATGAGGAAAAGCTTTATGTCGTTCCGATCTCGATGATGAAAACGCTTGATGTTGATAAATACGTCGCAATATCGCAGGGGCAGAAAAAGAAGAGCGATGCCGCAAAGTACATAGGCAAGGCATTGGAATACGATGATTTGGATTATATAATGCAGCAATTGCCTGCAGGAGCATTCGACGTCGAGCTCAAAGGATAGCCAGCGTTGCAAAGAAGAACCGTAGGTAATCAAATAAAAATATGCAGGGAGAGAGATTTGAACTCTCGAACCCGCTAGGAGAACGGGCCCTAAACCCGTCGCATTTGGCCAGACTTTGCTATCCCTGCATCAAAGATTATATAAGACCAATGAAAGCATTACTCTTTTTGCATTACATATTTTAAATGTTAATAATGATATACCAACAAAGGCTTAAATGCTGGCTTTGATAATAATACCGAAGTTGTATTCATAAATAATATTTGTATTCTGGTTTGTTTTGTAGGCATAGGTTTTAAACGTGGCCAAGAAGATAAGCGTTGCTGTCGCTACCGCTGTAGGGCTCGGAGCCATAATAGGCGCCGGGATATTCGTGCTGAGCGGCACGGCCATAGCACTGGCCGGGGCTTACTCGCTCATAGCGTTTGTATTCGTAGGCATAATCGCAGTGCTTATAGCATTACAGCTTGGCGAGCTCGGCTCCATAATGCCTCATGCAAAGGGCGCGGCTTATTCATATGTTTATGGGGCGTTCGGCAGCCAGCTTGGCTTTATAACAGGCATACTGCTGTATTTCAGCTTCGCTACGGCAATAGCTGCGGTTGCGCTGGGCTTCGGCTCCTATGCGGCAAGCCTTTTCGGAATGAGCTCGTCTTATGCAATCTACTTTGCCATGGGGCTTATATTCGTGCTTTCGCTTGTCAACATAGTTGGCATAAAGAAGGCGGCAAAAGCGGATTTCGGGCTGGTGGTCGTTAAGATAAGCATACTGGCGCTGTTCATAGCGTTCGCCGCTTTCGTGGCGCTTTTCGGGCATACGGGTTTCAGCCTGGCCAATTTTTACACTCCGTCAAAAGAGGCCAGCCTTACTGCGATTTTTGCGGCAAGCGTTGCCATATTCTTCGCATACTCCGGATTCCAGTCCATAAGCACGTTTACCTCCGATATACAAGGAGGTGCTAACAATGCCGCAATGGCGATATTATATGCAGTGGTCATAAGCATAGTAATATACTTCCTGGTTGCGCTGGCTTTGATGTTCCTGGTGCCTGCGGCAAAGTACACGATAGCCGCAGATCCGTTATCTTTTGCCCTTGCGTATGCGCACGCGCCATCGTACATAAGGATAATTGTGGACATCGGCGCGATGGTCGCAACCACATCTGCTACTCTTGCGATGATACTTACGTCATCAAGAGTTCTTTACCAGATAAGCAAGGACAAGCTGCTCCCGAAGCAGTTAAGGAAATACAACAAGTTCAGGGATGTCGCGATAAATGGCGTTATAGTATCTGCAGGCATAGGCGTTGTAATGCTGTTCGCCGGGAATATTTACGTAATAGCAGCAATAAGCAATTTCGGGCTGCTCTTTTCTTATATAATATCAAGCTTTGCGGTAATACATTTCAGGCGCATAGGAAAGATCGGCAGCTTTAGAACCCCAGGATATCCGTATGTGCCCATAATATCCATAGTTGCGGTTATGGCTCTTATGATAGGCATGCCGAAGGAGGCGCTGGTGCTCGGAGTAATCCTTATAATGTCTTTGATAGTAGTATATTACGCCATAGTTGAAATAGACGAAAAGAAGCCGGTGAAGGAGAAGCTTTTCAATTAGGATTTATTTAGGTTTTTTTATGTTGGTAGGGATAATAGGGGCGCCGAACAAGGGCAAGAGCACGCTTTTCTCAGCCATTACTGGCATAGATGCCAAGGCGGCGAATTACCCATTTACCACGATAGACCCGAACAAGGGCATAGCCTATGCCACTACTGAATGCGCCGAGAAGCGCATAAACAAGAAATGCAAGCCGAGGAATTCGCTTTGCGATAACGGCACAAGGCTCATATCCATAAACGTAATAGACGTTGCAGGGCTTGTCCCGGGAGCGCACGAGGGCAAGGGGATGGGGAACCAGTTCCTGAATGACCTTTCATCTGCGGACGCATTCATAATCGTTGTTGATGCAAGCGGGAAAACCGACGCTTATGGCAATAATGGAGTTGGAAACCCGTCTGATGACCTAGACACAATAATGGATGAGCTCACGGATTGGATTGCCGGCATAATAAAGAGGCATATGCACAGCTTATCTAGGGTTGATTCTGGAGTTGATGGATTGGCGAATGTGCTTACCGGATTCAACGTTGATAAAATTGCAATAGAAGATGCCATAGCCAAGCTTGGGCTTACCAGCTCTCGTATATCATGGAGCGATGACGAAATAAATGCCTTCTCCAGAAAGGCAGTGCTCGGATCCAAGCGTTTCATAATAGCTGCCAACAAGTCGGACGACCCAGAATCGAAAGGCAATCTGGGACCGCTCAAGGAGAAGGCCAAGGCGTTAGGCATCGATATGGTGGCTTGCTCCGCAGCCATAGAGCTTGCGCTTAACAAGGCCAAAGGCTTGGGAATGGTGGATTACAGGCCATGGAAGAATGGTTTTAATGTAATAGGCGAGCCAAAGGAAGAGCAGAAGAAGGCATTGGAGTATATGAAGTCCTTCATTTCCGAGAACGGCACCGGAGTCCAGGAGCTGATAAACAGGCTGGTTTTCAAAACAATGAGGCAAATTGTGGTGTATCCTGTAGAGGATGAGAACAAATACACCGACAGTTTCGGAAATGTGCTGCCAGATGCGATAATGCTTGAGCAAGGCTCTACAGCGCACGACCTTGCGATGAGGATACATACGGACATAGCCAATGGCATGCTTTATGCCATAGACGCGATGAGCAAGATGCGCCTTGCCAAGGATTATGTGCTTAAGGACTCAGACATAATAAAGATAGTGAGCACTGCGAAGTGATCAGTGCCTCATCTCGTTTAGCAGTGCTATTATTATAGTGAAAATTATGACTATGGCTATTGGTATTGCTACAAGGTATTTTATTATGAAATCCGTGGTCAGCGCATATGTAGTGGTGTATTTCAGTATGAGCTGGGTTATGAATATTATTACGCCATAGACTATGGATGCGTAGACCCCGTTTATCAAGCCAAGCTTTACTGCTGAAATGGCATTTCTCGCAGTCTCCCCGACCTTATGTCCTATCCATACGGATATTATTAGAGGCAGTATTATTGCCCCCGGAAGTGTCAATATGTAATTGCCGGCAGTCTTGTATATGGCTGCATATGATGCGAACCCCTTACCCAGCACCGCAGGCACTACCACTTCGAGTATTATGCCTATTATTATGATAAGCGCCCACAGGAAAAGAGGGCCAAATAGGCTTACCCTGTCGTTATCGCCTTCATCATTTTTTGAAAGCCCTGCCATAGGGACTGGATTCTGTATCCACGGCTCTTCGCCCTTTATGTCTGTTTTGTACCCTTGCTGTGCAGCCAGTGAATCACCTTATATGGATATTGACCATCAAAGATATATAACGTTTGGTTCAGGCATTGATATTGGCACATTGCTTATGGCTTTGGCAAAGGCTTTTTTGCAAAAGCTTTATTAATATTGATTGGGAAAATGGGTTATTGTAAAAAGGTATATGCATGGCTTCATTATATTCACCGCAGTCTTCAGCAGGAGTTATGAGCTTTTACGATGCACCCTCGAAGGGACCTAAGGTAAACCCTAAGATAGTGCTTATTGCCATAATGGTATTCGCTTTTGCTGTAATACTGCTGGATCACTTCATCTATGTATGAATTTTTGCCTAGACGGTTAGCTTAAGCCCTATTAATATTAGATCAATAAGGCAGGATATTTTTCTATTACTGCGGATTATTTTCTAATTTTTATTTTATGGCCATATTCTATCGGATGCCCATATCCTATCTTATTGGTTATTAGGTTTAGTATTGGCAGGGATTCCTTATTTTTTGGTTCTTTTTTTGTTATCACGATAAAATCTGAATTACTAAGGTCTGTTATGATTTTATCTACGTTCTCTTTATCTTTTTTTATTGATTTTTGTGCCATTTTCCCACAACGTTCTGCTTTTTAGATTTCATGAAAAATGTAATGTAACGGCTATTCATTTGCCAGCATTTGCATAAGCTATTGTGCTTATGCCAACCTGAATACGTCTTTCCTTACTTCGGTTATATCGCCGTTCTCGCCAAGTATGTAAAGAACTGCCCTGGCGGCTTCTTCGTCGATTTTGCACGCCTTTGCTATATCCGATATGGATGATGAGCTTTTGTTGGAAAGCTGCGAGGTTATCATTGGCGTTTCCTTTAATATGAAAGTTCGCGTGGCTATGTAAAACTTCTTGTTGAAAGCCCTGGTCCCTATTACTTGGCCCTGCCTTATGCTGTCCTCCAATGCAGCGGATAATGCAGATGCGTCAGCCTCGGTAGGTACGACTAAGTATCCTGATTCCTGAAGCACGCTAATGTACTTCTCTATGGCTCCGGTAGGCGTAGCATTTGCCTGCGCTTCTATAGGTGCCTTTGCATTGCTTGGGCTTATATTGTAAGAATGCTTTTGGGGTTCCGGAGCGCTTGCGGCAGGCCTTTTGCGCATAAGGTAATTGTCATAGAACATCTTTTGTATGCTGTAATGCGTTTTCTGCTCTGCGTCCTTGAATGGGGTTATTATGCCCTTCTTCTCAAGCTGCCTGAATGTTATGCGCTCCTCCTTGTCAAGGAGCTTGCTTACCTCCGCAGTTGTCCTCATGCTGTACCTTAACGTGTCCAGCTTCTTCAATACCTTCAATTCATCCTCCGATAATTTTGGCACGCTGAATTGCTTGCGTTGTTGCTGGGTATTTTGGCCTTCTCGCTGCTGGCTGGTTATTAGCTTTGCTATATCGCTCCTTTTCGTTATTATGAAGTAATCCTTGTAAGGTATGAAGTCTATATCGTCGCCTGCCTTTAAGTCCATGGCCTTGATTATCTCTCGCGGCATGCTTATTGCCAGGCTGTCCTTTGTTTTATAGACTTTCGCTATTCAAACACCATGTTTTTATTATTAAATTAGTAAATTAATACTATGCAAAATCTAAAAGAGTTTGTCATTTATACCAAAAAATACCTTAGCATTGGCGATACTTACGCAATAATGAAAAATGCCGAAAGTTTTGGAATGAATAGAAGGCTTATAGCCGATGACTCTGGATCCGCTATCGCGGAAAACCTCAAAAGGAAGCACAGGAACCATAATATTACATTCGTGTGCGGGACAGGGGGCAATGGGGCCATAGGCATGGCTGCAGCAAGGCACATGATGGATTTTGCCAATGTGAATGTTGCATTGATAACGGATTCCAAGCCAATAACAAATGAAAGCAATTTGTTCAATTACAAGATACTGGAAAATATTATTGATGTAACTGAAATAGGCACTGAGAACATACAGGAACTTAAGCGCATGCTCAAAAAAACAGACGACATAGTTGACGCGATAGTTGGCGTTGGCCTGCATGGCAGGCTTAGCAGCACTTTGCTTAACATAATAAAATTGATAAATGAGGCAAATAAATACGTGATATCGATAGATGTGCCTTCTGGGATAAACGCGGATACTGGAGCCAAAAATACAGGAGCAGTAAACCCTGATCTTGTCCTTGCAATATATAAGATGAAGAATTATCTGTCATTAAGCACCGCAAATTACAGCACTAATCTAATAAGCATAGGTATCCCTATTTCGATAGAGTTGCTCACAGGGCCAGGGGACGTGATGCTGGCCACAAGGCCGCGCAGCATATATGCCAATAAATATGAGCATGGAAACGTTCTTGTGCTTGGTGGAAGCACTGATTACAAAGGCGCACCGCTATTGTCAGGGATAGCCGCTGAAAACGCGCTGGCGGCCTTAAAGACAGGCTCGGGCTATGTTACTGTTATGTCACCCAAAGGCGCATCTGGAGACAGCAATAAGGCATTGCCTGAGTTGATAGTGCGCAATACCTCGAAGGAGCAATTATCCGACTCTGACGTAATCGACATGGCGCGCACCAAGCATGATGCCATAGTCATAGGCCCAGGGCTTAGCCAGGATTACATAGGCTATGAGCAGCTTAAAGCGCTTTTAAAGCTTGAGAGGGATAAAAACCGCAAAATAGTGATAGATGCATCTGCCATTAGGATGTTGGCGAGGCACAAGGAATTAATAGGCAAAGACATGATATTGACACCGCATATCGGCGAATTCAAGCAATTGTCCGGGATAGACCTGTCGAAGCACAGCATGGATTCGAAGATAAACGTTGCGGTTGACTTTGCCAAGAATTATGATTGCACGCTGGTATTGAAGGGCAACGAAACCATAATAACAGATGGAAAGGTGCTCAAGATAAACAAATCCGAAACCCCGACATTGGGGACAATGGGGACTGGAGATGTTCTTTCAGGCATTATAGCAAGTTATATAGCGATAAACAAGGGCATGGTTTTTGAGTCAGCGGTTGCCGGCGTTTATGTGCACTCCACGATAGGGGACAGGCTCTACAAGGAGGTTGGCCTGCATGCGACCGCCTACGATGTTGCGATGGCGATACCGAATGTAATAAAAGAGTTTGACAGGATAAATTATTGAATATTTTAATGTAAGCAATGAGCAGGTTTGTAGCATGGATGAAAAAGCGCCTTATAATGCATTGATGGAGAGCATAGCATCTTCGCTCCATAAAGCCATAGACGGGCTTTACAATGGCGAATTTGAGTTTAGCGATATTGAAAAGAGCGTCGAATTGTCCAGATCCTTCGGGGATATATCGTCCACTATAGCACTCAGGATTGCAAAGGCAAAGGGGCTTGACACTCATGCCATAGCTTCAGGCATAATGGAAAGCATGAAAAAGCCCGATTACATTTCAGAAATAACCGAGAAGAACGGCTTCATAAATTTCACGATAGACCGTGATTCGTATTCGAGATCCGCGATAGCATATGCGCTTTCTTCCGATCATATATTCGCATCAGACAAAGGCACGGGCAAGAAGGCGATAATAGAATACCCTAGCATAAATCCCGCGCACCCGATGCATATGGGGCAGGTGCGCAACGTGCTGCTCGGCGATTCGATAGCAAGGCTGTACGCCTGCGCAGGGTATAAGGTAGAGCGTGAGGACTACATCGACGACCTCGGGCTGCAGGTGGCCGAGGTCATATGGGGATTGGCGCACATGGACAAGCTTGGCATAGTATTCGACAGCAACAGGAAATTCGATACCATGATAGGCGAAATCTATGTAGCGGTGAATAAGGCATTGGACAATAAGGAGATAAAAGACGAGATAAATAATGTATTGGTAAGTATGGACCAGGATGGCACATACGAAGCAAAGGCCGCAAGGGAGATGGCAGAGAGCTTCGTAAAGGCCGAGTATGATACGCTTTTGGAGATGGGAATATACCATGATGTATTGGTATGGGAGAGCGACATAGTAAGAAAAAGGCTCTTGGAGAAGGCGCTCGCGAAAATGGATGAGAAGGGCATAATCGCAAAACCGAAGGATGGCGATTACGCCAATTGCATAATTATAGAGCACTCGAAGCTGGGCGAGCTTCCGAAGGAGTTCGAAGGCCTGAAGGAAGGCGTAAAGGTATTGGTAAGAAGCAACGGCGCTCCCAATTATGTTTCGAAGGACATAGCCTTCCATATGTGGAAGCTTGGATTGCTCGAGGACAGCTTCTCCTATGGTATTTTCATGGAGCAGGGGCAAAGCGGCAGGCCATTGTATTCTACAGGTAAAGAAGGAAGCAAAGCCGGCTTCGGCGCTGCGGACATTGCGATAAACACTATAGACGCCAGGCAGAGTTACGAGCAGTCATTGGTAAGATTAGTTATAGCCATGATAGGCGGAAAGGACTATTCAGAAAGCATAAAGCACGTAGCTTATGGAGTAGTTGACCTTGAAGGCATTTCCTTATCCGGCAGGAAGGGAACGTGGGTAGGGTATACGTGCGATGACCTTATAAGGGAGGCAAAGGAGAAGGCATCGGCGCTGATAACAGACAGGTTCAACCTTAGCGAAGGCGAGAAGGCAGATGTAATTAAGGCGGTGGCGCTATCCGCCATAAAATACGAATTCCTTAAGCTCTCGAACGAGAAGAAGCTCGTGTTCTCATGGGAAAGGGCACTTAATTTCGAGGGAGATTCCGGTCCGTACTGCGAATACATGCATGCAAGGGCCGAGCGCATACTCGAGAGCGCAGGGAATGGCAATAAGCGTTACGACATAAAAAATGGGTATTCATTCTCAAGCCAGGAATTTGAACTGGTAAAAAGGATATCATACGCAAACATAATACTCGAGAAGGCAGTAAGGGAATGCAAGCCCAACATAGTAGTAGAATACCTTATGGACCTATCTACGAGCTTCGGCAAATTCTATGAGGCTGTGCCAATACTCAAGGCTGAAAGCGATGACATCAGGGAATCCAGATTGGCAATAACGCAGGCATTCGCAAGGCTCAGCTCCGAGCTGCTTGATGCGCTTGGCATAACTGCAGTAAAGCGCATGTAAAGACAAACTAAAAACAAAGGTATAAATCATTTAATTTTAAATTTTCTCTGCTTGAAGAATTAATAGCGCGGGCCCGTAGCTCAGCTTGGATAGAGCGGCACCCTCCTAAGGTGAAGGTCGCGGGTTCAAAATAAAAAAATATGAAAATCCCGCCGGGCCCGCTTAACGATGATAGCATGGAGAAGAAAACGAACGCAAATAAGAGTAAGAAACAGGACAAGGGACCGGTTTTCTTGGTGAAGAAGGCCTCCAACCTGGGCGGGCTGGACTACTTACACGTAGCGCTCATTGTGCTTGTAGTAATACTCGTAGCCCTGGCATTCTCGCTTTCGAATTTCAAATCCGTGATTGTATGCCAGTACGGCATATCGAGCAACAGCACGTGCATTACGCCAAAGTACACTCAATCGCAGGTGCTTAGCGCAGCAGGCAAAGTACTTGCAAATTACCAGTATGTAAACACGACGCTTTCAGTTCTGGCTTATTACTCGCTCCTTAACCAATCCAAGGTATCATACCAGCCATCCACCAATACGTGGTCCGTCATAGTGCCTTACGATGACCCATATACGAATACCACATTGAACGTGTCCATGGAGTTCTACGGGTCTAACCTAACCCTGGAAACGCCATTCATACAGATGCTGAAGCCAAAGATAATTAGCAACAACAGCGTTGTTGCAAAAGGCGTTATAGGCATAAGCAATAAGTATACATGCGTATCCAATACGCCAATACCCGTATATTTGATAACGGATCCTTACGCCCCTGGAGCGATTAGCAGCATAATCCAGGCAATAAACATGAGCAAGAGATACAATAATGAGATAAACATGAGCTACAAGTTCGTGTTCTCAGGCTATTCAATAAGCCATTATAAGCAGTATGGAGTTGAAAGGACGCAATTGCTGGGCGCTTACCTTGCATGCGGCTCGGCACAGCAAAAATTCCCGCAATTCATGAGCATATTGAACTCCACGTATAACGGATTGCCAATAACCAACGACAGCCTTTATTCCATGGCAGAGGCTGCGGGCTTCAACATGAGCTCGTTCGGCGACTGCATGGTCAATGCCCCTACGACGCTGGCGGCACAGGCGCAGCTGGCTAGCTTCTACAATGTGACGTTCACCCCGGTATTCATAAATAACTGCAAGTACGAGGCCATACCCGCAACCGAGAGCGAGGCAATAAATTATTCGATTAAAACACTGAAGAGCTAAGTAGGTTTGATGCATATAATAGCAGGAGTTGATACCGGAAAGACCGTTGCGGTGGCATGCATAGACCTTGAGGGCAGGCTCTTGCATTCGGCGCATATGAAGAACGGAGGAGAGCAGTGGATAATAAGCAGCATACGGAGCACTGGCGTACCAAGCGTGATAGCGAGCGACAAGAGCACCAAGGGCGGCATGGTAAGGAAGATAAGCTCAGCATTTAACGCTGTGCTGTTCATGCCTAAAGAGAACATACCCGTAGTGGAGAAGAGGCAGTTCGCATACATGGAATCGCTAAAGGACCCACATGAGCGCGATGCCTATGTGGCTGCTATAAAGGCTTATAATTATTATGTGAATAAGCTTAAACAGGCAAAGCACAAGGCAGAAGAGAGGAATATAAAGGATATAGATACAATACTTGCAAAGGTAATAATGAAATATTCCATAAACGAGGCACTTGAGAACAAGAGCCAGAACAGGCTTCATAGCAAGAACGTATGGGGATAAGGCGATACGGTGAATGTAACGAGAACACGCAGTAGGGATACTCGCAGCAGAGTAGGAACCACGACAAGGCATAGGACTATTGCAAAGGCATTGTCCACTGCAAAGGCCTCAAAGCTCGTCAACATGTCCAACTTAAGCTCGGTAAAGACTATATTGATGGCCATGCAGGTATCGCTCAAGTACGCCGAGGCTGTTTTCTCGCACAACAAGGAGAACATGAATAGGATAAAGCGCATCGGCTTTTACATCTCCAGGCTTAACGCACTTGCTGATTCGCTGCACACTGACGAATACGTTGACCCTGAAATATTATACAGGGAGCTCAGGCTATGCTCCATTGCTTATGTGAATCTTTTCTACGGCGCGAGCGAAAATGACAGGAATGCCTTCATGTCCGCGATAATGAGCGACGGCATAGGCAAGAACCTGTCCAATGAGAATAATATAGTATTATTGCCTTCCATGCTCGCGGCCAACAATATCCCGATAGGCAAGGCATCGTTCAGCATACTTACTGGAGTACACAGGAAATCATTCTTAGTAATCAAGCAGGCGATAAAATCCATGGCGAGCATAGAGCTTTTCAGGAACTCCACTGCATTAGGCGGCACTGCCCTTGATTTAGACCTTGTCAACAAAAGGCTTTACGAAATAGATGGAATGATAGAGAACATGCACGGCCTGGTTAAGAGTTATGACGTCATTGAAACGAAAAAGCTGGAGCTCATGCAGGAGATGCATGACATTGGCGAGTCGACAGGATTCCCGATAGACAATGTCATAGAGTCCATATCAGCTCCGTACAACGCAAAGCGCTCAAGCATAATCAGGAAATGAGAATCCGACATGCATTAATATTTTAGCGTTAGATTTTAGCATTGGTTTATTCAGCATTGATTTAATTAGCTTAACATTAAATATAAGCACGCAATTTACGCATATTATTTGTGCGCTCCCGTCGTCTAGTCCGGTCAAGGACGCAGGCCTCTCAAGTCTGAAACTCGGGTTCAAATCCCGGCGGGAGCAAATCGAAACAGGGGTTATATATAAGTCGTTCATTTTGCACCCCCTCTTTGTCGTCGAAGTCAAAATATGTCGTCGTAAAATTACATGTTTATTAGACCTAAGATTCTAACAATATCTTAGCCTCGCCACCACCAGATCGCCGTCATCAGAAAGAGAGAGGGTGCTTACTTATCATTCTTCATCCTTATCCATTCATCATGACTCAGGCTCGGATTCATTGCACTAGCGTATTTGAACTCGTCAAATCCAGATACTGTACTGATTCCATGTGAACCTTTTACAATCAATAAGGGTATTCTTTCCGCCTTGATTATAATTGGCTTCTCTTTTCCCTTAGTAACGTTTATCTCCTCAAATATCACATGGTTTTCCAATAGGTATTTGCGTGCTAGGTTGGATTGCTCATTATTGTTAGTATAAAGCGTTATCTTTCTTGCCATGTTGCTCGCTCTTTTGTTTCCTTATAACTTCATTAACTTACTTAGCGTTTTCTTCTTTAAAACTATTTGCTCTCCAGTTTTAACTTTCTTTCTCAGATAACGCAAGTTCCTTTTCGATATGCCTATCTGTTTTGCTTGTTTTGGTGTTAGTTTTCTGATAACATCTGCTATTTTTTGCTTAGTTTTGTTATCATAGATAACAATATCATCATCCGAAACACCAATTACCTCGCTTTCTTCAAGGTTATTTGACTCTTTTCCTATGTACTCTACGTTATCAATGATAACATGTTTGCGGTGTAAAACGCCAATATCACCATCATATTTCTCTTCTTTATTGTCTATGTAGTCAAAAAAGAGTTTAGATAACGGTTTC
>DAHXOG010000099.1 GCA_027364995.1 Candidatus Mancarchaeum sp. | reverse complement strand
AAAGGAGCTTAAAGCGGAGGCTGCATCCATAGTAGATGAAGTAAACTCCATGGGAAAGGAGGAATTGGAAAAGGCTTATTCTGTTTATGCAGAGGAATTCGAGAATAATATGAAGCAGAAGCGCGAGAAGAGCGCCAAGCCTAGAATGGTTCTCGAGGGCGCCGTGGAGGGAGATTTCGCAACGAGGTTTCCCCCCGGAGCCTAACGGTTATATGCACATAGGGCATGCCAAGCCGCTGTTCCTTGAGGACGCTTTCAGGGATATATACAAAGGCAAGCTTTTCCTTTACTTTGACGACACCAATCCAAAGAAGGAGAGCCAGGAGTACGTAGACGCGATAAAAGGCGACCTCGAATGGCTTGGCGTCAAGTTCGACAAGGAGTATTACGCTAGCGACGGGATTCCAAAAACGTATGAGCTTGGTAAATCCCTTATAGAGAAAGGCATGGCTTACGCATGCTCGTGCAGCGCCGAAGAGATAAAAAAGCTGCGCTTTGATGGAAAGGCATGCCCCCACAGGGACAGGCCGGTAGAGGAGAGCATGGGCATATTCGAGGATTTGATTTCAAACAGATATGACAAGGATGACGTGGTAATAAGGTACAAGGGAGATATGCAGGCGCAGAACACCACGTTAAGGGATCCGAATATATTCAGGATAGTCAGGGCAAAGCATTACAGGCAGTCGGATAAGTACATATTATGGCCGACATACTCGTTCAACACCCCAATAAATGATTCGCTGAATGGTGTGACTGACGTGATAAGGAGCAAGGAATACGAGCTCGGTGACGAGCTTTACAGGAATATACTGAAATCATTGGGATTGAGGGTGCCAAGGCTGCATCTGGAGGCCAGGCTCAACATAGAAGGCAATGTTACATCGAAAAGAAAGCTTGTGGAGCTGATATCCAACGGATCACTTAGCGGGTTTGACGACCCGAGGCTTGTGACCATAGCCGCATTAAAAAGGAGGGGCATATTGCCGGAAGCGATAAAGGAATTCGTACTTAGGCAGGGAATGAGCAAGGTTGACAGCACTATGCGGCTATCCATGCTGCTTGACGAGAATAAAAAGCTAATCGACCAAAAGGCCAAGAGGATCTTTTTCATTACGGAGCCTGTGGAGCTTGTTTTTGAAGATGGAAATATAGGAAACGTTGAGATACCGCTGCATCCGAGCAATAAGGAATTAGGCTCCAGGTCCTACGAGATAAAGGATAAATCCATAATGATAAACAGCGAGGACGCACGCTTATATTCGGGAAAAACAGTGAGGCTGAAGGGCATAGGCATAGTCTCGATAACAAATAGTAATGGAGCATATTCTGCAAAGAGGCTTGAAGGCGATGGCGGTTATGTGAACACCATACAATGGGTTATGGAAGGATCGCCGAGCGCCAAAGTGATGATACCAGGCAATCCGATTGATGACAATGGCGACTTTAACAAGGACAGCATTGCGTACATAAACGGATACATCGAGCAGTATGCAGAAACCCTTGATATGCACGAATGCGTGCAATTGGAGAGGTTCGGCTTTGCCGCAATAGACAAAAAAGGCCCTTTGGAATTTATCTTTATGTGCAAGTGAGGCAGCATCAGTCTTCTATTACGCCGAAATTTTCTATAACATCATGAAGCGATATGGCTGAAGGCGTTGCGATATACTTTATTGCCGCGTTTATGGCGATTTTCGCCTCTTTTATGCGCTTTTTCTTAAACAGCGCAAGCGCTACGTAGTATAGCGCGCATATTGAGAAATTCGACTTTTCAAGCAGATTTGATGCATGCTCCAATGATTTATCATATGAGCCGATCATGTTAAACGCTATCATTTTGGCGTAGTCCACTGACATTGTGCTTTTGTGTTCCGACAATTCGTTTATGTAAT
>DAHXOG010000098.1 GCA_027364995.1 Candidatus Mancarchaeum sp. | reverse complement strand
GATAATTTTGAAGAGCTGAGGAAGCGCATGATTAGCGGGGCTAAGGAAAAGATAAAGATCAACTATGAAAGCGAGGAATACGCTTTGATACAGGCGATAAATGCTTATAATGAGGCATTGAGGTCCCAGAACCTGTTTTACGAAAGACTTACTGAATGGTATGGGTTGTACTTCCCTGAGATAAGCGTTTCCACGCCGAAGGCGTTGGCATCGCTCGCATTGATACTTAATTCCGATAGGAATATAGGCAAGGAAGCGATAGAAAGCGCCATAGCCGATGAGAATAAGGCAGAGTCCATTGCGAGAAAGCTTAATGACAGCATAGGCAGGAATATGGCCGAAGAGGAGAAAAATGTCATTGTAGAGTATGCAAAGCTGCTTTTCGAGATAAGCGACACCATAGAGAAGCTTGACGCGTACATAAGCTCTTCCGTGCAAAGGCTGCTGCCAAATACTGCGTACATAACTGAGGAGAAGATAGCCGCAGAGCTTTTGAGCAAAGCTGGATCCATGGAGAGGCTGGCAACGTTTCCTGCAAGCACAATACAATTGCTTGGCGCGGAAAAGGCATTGTTCAAGCACATAAAATTCGGCAGCAAGCCGCCGAAATATGGAGTGATATTCAAGCTTCCGGAGGTGACCAACGCCAGGAAGGACATAAAGGGAAGGATCGCGAGGCTTTATGCCGCAAAGATCACAATGGCATTAAAGGCGGATTATTACACTAAGAATTTCATAGCCGAGAAGCTTAATGAAGACATAAAGAACGGGATAAAGCGCATAACAGAATCACCGGTGAAGGAGAAGCAAGCGTATAAGCGGGAACCGAAGCGTGACGGCAAAAGGAGATTCGCCGACAAACGCCGCTTTTCCGAAAAACGCAGGCGTTGACTTCCGTTAATCGTATTCTTTTGGAATTTTTGAGAAAGCTTTAAATATATATGTGGCGCACAATATTTGTGATTGAATCGTGATTGTTGCATGAATCGTTTGTGAAACAATTATAATGCAATCATGTATGATTCGTGGTTGGTTGGTGCGATGCGAACAAAAAGGGAAATAGAAAACGAGCTCATGTCTCTAAGAAAGCAGCTCAACACGCTTTCTGAAGCAAAGGCATCGGAAAAGAGTAACATCGAAGGCCAGAAGGCTTCTTCTGATACCAGCTCGCAGATGTTTGCACTCCTTAAATATATGATAGACGAGAACAAGAAGACAACGCTTGTACTGCGCCAGATGCTTGACAAGATCGAAAACTTAGAGGCCGAACTCAACGAGCCCGTGGAAGAGGAGGTTGTGCTTGAGGATAAGAAGGCCGAAACGCAGGAGAAGGCACAGAAACAGCTTGCAATATCCAATATAGACGCAAGAATAATGCAGTATATACAGCTCTCGGAGCACAGCATGGCTTGCGCCGAAGACATAAGGAAAGGAATGAATTATAAGGGAAAAAACGCAGCATGCGCAAGGCTTAACAAATTATACAAGATGGGGCTTATAGAAAGGTTCCAGCTTGGTCACAAGGTTTATTACAAATATGATGCTGGCAAGGCGACTAATGTACTTATTGTATCACCCCCACAGTAAAGGGAGCCTGCTTTCCTACAGTAGGCTCCACCCCTATTTCTTTTTTCTAAGCTTTTTACTAAGCTTTCGTATCAGTTTTCTTAGCAAATGCTTCCTTGGCCAATGGCTTGAGCTTTGCGAAATCCTCTTTTATTATAGGCATATTAGTGCTTATGCGCACGGCGGCAGCAGGATGCAATGTTGAAAGGCATTTTATGCCATCCTTCTCGGTAACAATCCCATGATTGGATTTTATGGAATCCACATTGCACAGCATTTTTGAAGCCAGAGACCCCAAAGTAATTATAAGCTCAGGCTTTATTATCGATATTTGCCTTAAAAGGAACGGCATGCATA
>DAHXOG010000097.1 GCA_027364995.1 Candidatus Mancarchaeum sp. | reverse complement strand
CAGGGGCTGCAAAGGTCGCAGCGTTACTGCATTCAAAATTATCAGGAGAGGATAAAAGCCAGCTTGAAAAGTGCAGCAATTCAATACTAAATGCACTTGAAAAACCCACCAGTCAGTGCACAAAACTGGCGTTATGCGTAAGCTCTGGCGTGGCATTCCATCATTCAGGATTGGTAAACATGCAGAGGGCGTTAGTAGAAGAGTCATTTAAAAACGGGATTATAAAGGTAATATGCTCAACTACTACGCTAGGGTATGGTGTGAATCTTCCGGCGCATACTGTTTTGGTAAGGGATCTTACAAGGCATAATGGCATAAGCTCAGAGCGCATAAGCATAAACGAAGTGCTCCAGCTATTCGGAAGGGCCGGACGCCCAAAATACGATACGGAAGGCAGGGCAATAATAGCATCAAACAAGCGGTATGAGGTCCAAGAGCTCTATACCAGGTATATCATAGGGTCTCCGGAGCCAATAGATTCATCGCTTGGCGTTGCCTCTGTCCTGAGAATGCACATACTCTCGTTCATAGCTGAGGATTTCCTAAATACATTGGACCAAATAGAGTCGTTCATAAAGAAGAGCTTCTATGGGTTCGTATACGGAAATGATTCGCATATTAAACGAGTAGTAAAACAGGTTCTAAGTGAACTTGTAGAATGGGATTTTGTAAACGAAAGTTACAGTAAGTTCACTGCAACAAAAGTGGGCAAGAGGATCAGCGAACTCTACATAGATCCATTATCTGCAAAATGGATGCTTGAATTCATAGGCAGTGCAAAGGACGAAACATCTATGCTATACCTTATATCAAATACTGTAGAAATGCGACCATATCTCCGCCCTACTGAGGAAGCGGAGGCAGAATACGTGCTATACAAGGATAAGTTCGGAAGTGATTTGCTGTACAAGTATGAGGAGCTCTCATATGGGTATTATAATCCGGTTGAGCCATTCACTACGGCATTAATGCTAAACGACTGGATAAAGGAGATAGATGAAGAAACCATGATCAAGAAATACCATATTACCCCTGGTGCATTATTCGCAAAGCTCACAAATGCTGATTGGATAATATATGCTGCAATAGAACTTGCCAAACTATCCCGTGTTAATGTGAGGCAGTTAGTCGATATAAGGGTGAGGCTTAAATACGGCATTAAGGCGGAGTTGCTTGACCTTGTAAGGCTTGAGCAAATAGGAAGGGTTAGAGCAAGAAGGCTATTCGCAAATGGTATAACTACAGTAAAAGACATAAGGGAGAATAGGCAAAAGGTCGAATCCCTGCTTGGCAAGGAGATAACAGCAAAGATATACTCGCAATTGGAATAGCATAAAACTGACTACATAGAAAGGCAGCCACCAAATAACAGGGCCTACATGCGTTAGCCTGTGTGTGCTATTTGTATATTGTGGCATCCTTGCATTTGTAAACCATGCGGGCTTCATTGCAGAAGATTATTACTGGTATAATATACTCTAACCATGCTAAATTTACACAATCGAATAAATAAGCAACATATATAAATATCAAAAGCGCAATAAAAGCTGTTTATCAAGCCCTACGCAAGCCATATGCAAGGCAAGGTTTACGGAACGAATGCTACGGGATAAAAAATGCCTAACAAAAAAAATTTTGTGAATACGCTAAAAAAAGAAGCAAGAAACTTAATAGAGCAATCCGGCTTCTATAGCGTAAGCATAGAAGACTTCCACTCGGTATTCGATATAATAGCAAAAAAGAATGAACGTTACATTATATTAAAAATAGTCAGTAATATGGACTCATTAAGCATAGAAGACGGGATGGCGATTTCAAAGCTAAGGTACCTTTTCGATGCAGAGGCGTATGTCATAAGTAAATCATGCAAAAATACTGCAATTGAAGATTATAAAATATTTAACCGGCACAACACGGAATGCATAACCACAAATACGCTTGAGGAGATATTATATAATAATAGCTTTAGGCATGCCAGGAAATTTTTCAGCGAATATGTAGA
>DAHXOG010000096.1 GCA_027364995.1 Candidatus Mancarchaeum sp. | reverse complement strand
GAGATTTGGAAATAATAATATTACAAGGATATACAATACAATACATAAAACTGGTATCCATGATGCATTGTGCGGTATATTTGCAATGAAAAAAGAGGTATTCGAAAGCATAAAGAAAACCAATCCTTATAGAGCTGGAACTCTTTTCTTCATAATCGAGGCTGTCAAAGCTGGATATAAAAATATAAGCGAGGTTCCAATAAACTATAATGAAAGGCCAGATGGCACAAAGTCAAAACTTGCGAAGTCTAAATTTGTATATGGCTTTGGCGTAGCAGGCCATATAGTGCGAAGCGCACGCGACTATTCACCGTTGCTTATATTCGGGATCATAGGCGTAATATTAATATTGATGGGCTTGGTCATAGGTGCATTGGTCATAACAAATTACCTACATACAGGTACACTGACAGAGGTAGGTCGCGCATTGATAGCATTCATGCTTGTTACTATAGGGTTCCTTTCGATAATCGCAGGCCTGATCCTCGATATACTATTGCAGATAGCAAAAAATATAGAGAAACGTTGAAAAAGTGACACCATGGAAGACATAAAAAAGTAAAAAATGATAAAATGAAGCTAAGCATAGTCATACCCACAATAGAAGAAGAGTCAGTATTCACGATAATAAGAAGGCTTCAAAAAATGTTCGCAAATCCCGAAATAATAATAGTAGACAAAAGCAGCGATGAATACTACAATAGGCTTTTGGAAACTGGGTGCAAGGTTATAAGGCAAACGGATAAAGGCGTGGAAAACGCAATAATGCAAGGCTGCAAAAGTGCAACTGGGGACATAATTGTAAGCATAGACGCCGACGGAACACACAGCCTTGATGGCATAAAGAAAGGCATAAAATTGGTAAGTGAAGGCAATGCGGACCTTGTCTTGGGAAATAGAATGGATAACCCTGAAAAAGGCTCAATGCCAGAATACATAAAACTAGGCAATAAGGCACTGTCAAAGATCTACAGTGCAACATACAAAAACAATATACACGATGTGCTTACTGGATTATTCGTAATGAGCAGCAAGGCGTTTGATTCAATAAAAAATGTAGAACCATACAGGGCAGGAATAGCATTCTTTGCTATAGAACTTGCCAAAAAAGGCTATACTGTGGCGGAAGTGCCAATATATTACACCAAAAGGCATTCCGGAAAGTCAAAGCTGGCGAAGTTGAAATTCGTATATGGGCTGGGAGTAGCAGGCCATATAGTAAGGAGCGCACGTGACTACTCTCCGTTGCTGATATTTGGGGTTATTGGAGTAATTCTGATATTGGCAGGATTGGTCATAGGTGCATTGGTCATAGCGAATTATCTTCATACTGGTGCCCTGACTGAGATTGGCCGTGCATTGATAGCATTCATGCTTGTTACTATAGGGTTCCTTTCGATAATATCCGGACTTATTCTCGATATACTATTGCAGATAGCAAGAAATATAGAGAAGCGCTGAATATGGTTTAACTATGAAAAGATTTATGTTTTGAAGTGATAAAAATGAAAATAAATAGGGTATTAGTGACTGGAGCAACAGGCTTCATAGGCAGCGAGCTTGTGCCTAAGCTTCTAGATGATGGGCTTGAGGTGCACACATTAGAGCGCTATGTTACAGGCAGGTATGGGCTTGACAAGAACGGCACTGCGATAAACCATTATGCTAATCTTTCAGACTTCAACAAGGTCAGGGGCGTAATAAAGGAAGTGCAGCCAGAGGCTGTGATTCACTTGGCAGCACTCTCTGCAGTGAGCTTCAGCTACGACAACTACGTTGAGGTCAGTGATGTCAATTACATAGGCTCGCTTAACTTAGCAGAGGCATGCAGGCAAGAAGCCACTAACTTCAAGCAGTTCCTTACAGCAGGCACAAGCGAGGAATATGGGATGACGCTAAAGGATGCAAATCAAAAGCTTACTGAAGACAGCCCTTTGATCCCTAACAGCCCTTATGCGGTTGCAAAGGTGGCATTCGACCATTACCTGCAATATATGGGCTTGGCATACGAC
>DAHXOG010000095.1 GCA_027364995.1 Candidatus Mancarchaeum sp. | reverse complement strand
CAAGATATTAGGCGCGTTAGGCCTTTTTTTGTATGGCTAAAAGGCAAGTATCCTAACGAGGAGCAGCTTGCTATTACTCATGTTCCAGTGCATGCAGCACATGAGAAGCTTTACATGGAAATGGGATGGAAGGATTACATTAAAAGAAAGATTGAATGGGAGATGTCATTAGACAGTAAAAAGGGCTCTGATGCGCCAGCATACGCTAGGGCATGGGAGATTGTTAACATAGAAGGCTATGAAAATATAGTAAAAAGGATAAAAGGAAATATGAAATCCTTAAGATAAAACAAAAGCGTTTCTATTCGATAGATGTCTTCGCACGATTTATTATGTGCAAATGCACGCGTTTTGCAATCTCTATGAATGGCCTTATCAAAAGTTCGCTGCTGCCTATTATGAAAAGGTAAACTCCCAAAACCTCGTTGCCTCCAGGCAGAAATTCAAAGCTTCCGGTAAGGAACTCCAATCCAACCAATATGTCATTTGCTATGCTAAGGTAATAATAAATTCGAGATACATGCTCGGATCTTCGGTTCCTGTGCGAATATTTTTCTAATGCTTCCCCAACCCCATCCATAGCAAGTATTTTGCTCAATCTAAGTATTACAGTTACGAGCAATCCATTATCAAGGATTGAGATTATACCGTTGATGAACCTGTCACGATTGGCCGTACTCATATCCTCTATGTAATCAAAGCCTCCGTTGCCATATTTCCCATTTCTAAGAATGAATAGCAAGTCCAGGAACCATCTGCTTTTCAGTAATGGCTTTATTCTATTAACATCAAAACTTAAGTCAGATATCTCATTTCTTATAAGGCCGATAACTCTTTCATCATTCTGGAACTCGTCAGACGTACATATCGGTATGAGCACCTTTGCGGCAGCTGATTTTCTTGTCGTGCCCTTATAATAATATGTTGCCGATATTACTGACTGTATAAAGCTGGGCTCAATGCTGTAGCATAAGGCTATATTTAATGCTGCCTTATCGGACTTTATAATGCTAAACAAACGATTAATCGTAGAATCCAAGGCATCGACCTTGATCTTCGATATGAGCATGAACGGGTCATCATCATCCACAGATTCTACATAACCTTCGTCCAAGAGTTCTGAGCATATCTTTTTAGGGTCCGCATTTGACAAACTTGAAAATATCGCGTAGAAATCCTTCCATTTTATTCCGTAATTGTATTTTCCATTGTGTATTAGCGATGCCATATAAACGAACAGGTTCTTTTCTTCTTCCATAACGTGCATCCCATGTAAAAATTAATAGCAATTCAAAAAAGCAGCGCCCAATTAAAAGTCAAACTTCCTCTCACTTATTCTTTTTACTGCTTCAGGATCCCTATGGTCAAAGAAAAGGCTTCTTCGTGTATCTAATGCCGCCATAGATGCCATCTCATCCTTGCTTAAGTCGAAATCAAAGATATTAAAATTCTCTGCTATTCTATCCTTATGCACGGATTTTGGTATTGCTACTATATCTCCTTGCACAAGCCATTTGAGAATAACCTGCGCAACAGATTTGGAATGTTCCTTTGCTATGGAATTTAGTACTTCATTTGTGAATATCCCGTTTCTTCCCTCAGCAAAAGGTGCCCATGCCTCCATCTGCACTCCATTGCCCTTTAGGAATTCATGCAATTCGGACTGCTGCTGGAAAGGGTGCGTTTCTACCTGATTAATCGCAGGGACTATTTCCGTATTGGCAATAAGATCCATTACCCTATCCGATTCAAAATTCGATACTCCTATTGCCCTTAGCTTTCCTTCCTTAAGCATTTCATTCATGGCTTTCCATGATCCGAATATGTCGCCATAAGGCTGATGGATAAGATAAAGATCAAGGTAATCTAACTGTAATTTTTTCAAAGATCTTTCTAAAGCCTTTTTTGTATTATCATATCCTGCATCCTGAACCCAAAGCTTTGACGTTATGAAAAGCTCATCTCTAGCTATTCCACTTCTCTTTATGGCCCTGCCGACAGCTTCCTCGTTCAAATACAATGCGGCCGTATCTATAAGACGATATCCGGTATTTATCGCTTCTAAAACGCTTTCCTCGCAAAGTTTTTGGTCTGTTACTTGATATACACCAAACCCTAAAATAGGCATTTTTATTCCATTGTTCAATGTCA
>DAHXOG010000094.1 GCA_027364995.1 Candidatus Mancarchaeum sp. | reverse complement strand
CCATATCAATATATAGCACGAATGGCATACTAACCATATTTTTTAATGCTAAGCAAGTTAATAACTGTGGCTATGTTAAGCCCTTTATTGTTTTTCATATAAAGCATAAATGGTGCAATCATGCGAGATTTTTGTTTTGCGGGAAGCTTCTACCCTGGCTCAAAGAAAGAGCTTGAAAATACTGTAAAGTCATATCTTTCTATAGAGGTTCCGAAAGAGAAGGATAAGATAAAGGCAATGATAGTACCGCATGCAGGCTATGTATACTCTGGAAGCACCGCCGCTCTGGCATACAAGAGCGTAAGCATGCAGGGCAATGGCTATGATTCTGCAATAATAATAGGACCTAACCATACAGGCATAGGAGACCCAATAGGCATCTCCGCATCCGATTGGGCTACACCGCTCGGCATTGTGAAAAATGACACGGCTTTCGGCGAAGCGATAGCCAAGGCAAGCGATATGGCTTCAATCGACGAGCTTTCCCATATAGAAGAACATTCCATAGAAGTACAGCTCCCAATGCTGCAATGCTCGCTGCCAGATATTCCCATAGTGCCGATATGCCTGGGCAACCAAAGCCTAGCAGCATGCAAGGACATATACAATTCAATATCAAAGGCGGAGAAAAGTCTTGGCAGGCATCCATTGGTGATAGCAAGCTCCGATTTCAACCATTACGAATCCGAAGCAATAGCCAAATCCAAGGACATGCCATTGATAAGAATGCTTGAAGGGCTGAAGGCCGCAGAGTTTAACGATGGCGTTATAGCCTCGGAGGATTCCTCATGCGGTTACGGTGCATCTACGATAGCGGCATTATACGCAAGGTCGCACGGGGCTAAAATGGGCAAGCTGCTCGAATATACAAACTCCGGAAAGAAGACAGGCGACTTATTAAGCGTTGTGGCCTATGCCTCAATAATATTCCTATGAAGCGATAGGCTTTAATACCAAATATTGAAATTATAATTAATTTTATTGCTCTAAACCGATGCAAAAAACATAAAGTGAAAAAATGGCTATTCTAGGTATAAACGATTCTCATGACTGTGGCAGTTCGGCATTCTCAAATGGAGAGGTTATCTCTGCAGTCAACGAGGAGCGCTTTACCAAGAACAAGAACGAGGTCGGCTTTCCATCCAATTCTATAAGGTTCGTGGCCAAAAATACGGAAGAGGAAATAACCGATATCGCATTGGCATGGATTGGCGGCAATGCACTCATATCAAGATTAATGCCATCATGGGACAGGAAAAGGAGGGCCATATGGCGCAGGGAGATACCCAGGCCTTCACGTGCAATGCTGCACCTTATGAACATTCCTTATAAACTAATACAGAACCAGCGTCCGCACGTATTATGGAAGGCGCTTGGCGTTCCTATAAGCAAGAACGCAACTGCCAAGAGGCTGAGGCCAATAAGCAATGACCTTTCGAGCACAAGGATACATGTCGTGGAACATCATCTCGCCCACGCGGCTTCGGCATACTATACATCAGGCATGAAGAACGCGTTGATAATAACACTTGACGGTTCCGGCGATGGGTTAAGCGGCACCGTATCTATAGGCGATAACGGGGAGATAAAAAGGCTTGCGGAATTCAGGGCAAGCACGAGCCTCGGCATAATGTACGGCGCGGCCACGGTCGCATGCGATATGCGCTATTCTGAGGACGAGGGCAAGCTTATGAGCCTCGCAGCGTACTCGTATCCTGCAGAGATAAAGGAGCTTTGGCAGTTCAGCGTATATGATCCAAAGACGAAAAATTTCGTATCGAAGATAAGGACGCGTAACGAGATACTTTTAGCGGAGTACATGAAGGACCATGTATTGTCCAAATACGACAGGGAGTCATTTGCTTACGCAGTGCAAAAGCATGCGGAGCTGCAGGTAACTGCGCTAGTTAAGCAATGGATAAAGGAGACAGGAATAGCGAATGTTGTGGCTGCCGGAGGATTCTTCTCAAATGTACTGGTAAACCGCGCAATAGAGCACATGCCCGAAGTGAAGAAATTCTTCGTATTTCCACAAATGGGTGACGGCGGATTGTCCGTAGGCGCGGCTGCGTACATAGATTTCATCAAGCACGGGAAATTCAATGCAAAGCAGATAAACAATATCTATTTCGGCCCTGGATACACCAACGAACAGATATTCGAGCAACTGAAAAAGACGAAAAACAAAAAGATATCTTTCGAGCCCATAAAGGACCCTGCCGGTTATGCTGCAGATATAAT
>DAHXOG010000093.1 GCA_027364995.1 Candidatus Mancarchaeum sp. | reverse complement strand
ACATAACTCAAATGTAATAGTTACGCATTTCTCAAGTCCGGAATCGGTTTTTGACTTATACGATTATTTCCCTCATTACAAAATTGAAGACCGTCTTTATAAAGATCCAGAGCTTCAAAGGTTCATAAAAGTCATATCCGGATCTCCAAAAATAAAGATAACATTAGAGCCGATGTTCAACTATGCATCTGAAAAGCCAATCGCTACTATAGAAAACGGGTATATGCGGTTCACGAATCAAAACCAGATGGAGAACCTATACATATATTCAAATCTTGACTTAAATAAGATAAAGGACAACGATGAACTTGAAATAAGCTCAGATTCGTATATAATATTAACATTCAATAAAATCAAATCAGAAGTAGACATAACGGATGTCAAGGAGGCAATGGAAAAAACCATTAAGTATTGGAATGGGTGGATATCGAAGGCAAAGCTTCCAAAAAAGCATAAAGAGCTAGTAGCTAGATCTGCACTTGTACTAAGGCTTTTAACCTACGACGAATCCGGAGCAATAATAGCCGCAGCAACTACATCATTGCCTGAAATAATAGGCGATGTAAGGAACTGGGATTACAGGTATTGCTGGATAAGGGATGCATCATTCACTGTAATGTCATTGATTAACATATCAAGGTTTGACGTTGCAAATGAATTTCTTGGTTGGGCAATGTCAATACACAGGAAATACGGGGTAAACCTGCAGGTATTATTCGGAGTGGACGGAGAAAGATATCTTCCAGAAAAAACGCTTGATTATCTAGAAGGCTATAAGGATTCAAAACCAGTAAGGGTTGGAAATGCCGCTGCCACACAAAGGCAGGTTGACATATTCGGGGAACTGCTGGATGCAATACACATGCTTTACATAAAAAATAAGAACAGCTTTAAACTTAATGAATCCGATTGGGAGCTCATATATGGACTGGTAGAATCCGCAATAAAAGAATGGAGGTATAAGGATCATAGCATCTGGGAATTCAGGACACTTAGCAAGCATTACACATTTTCAAAAGTGCTTTGCTGGGTTGCTTTGGACAGGGGAGTTGATATAGCCGACGAATTCGGCAAGAAAAAATATGCCAAGAGATGGGCAGTAATAAGAGATACCATAAAAGAGGAGGTTTTAAGTAAGGGCTGGAACGAAAAGATTGGCGCATTCACACAAGCGTATGGATCCGAAGAGCTGGACGCAAGCGTGCTCCTATTCCCTTATTTCGGGTTCCTTGACTATAAAGATGAACGAATCGTAAAAACAGTGGATTTAATAGGCAAAAAGCTTTTAAAAAATGAGTTCCTGTTGAGATATAATTCCGGTGACGATTTCGGGATGCCTAAAAATGCATTAATAGCATGCACATTCTGGTATATAGATGCTCTTTATGGGATAGGGAATAAGGAAGAGGCCGTAAGCTTATTCGAAAAGGTTGTATCTCATGCAAACAGGATGGGTTTGCTTTCAGAGGACATAGATAGAGAAACTGGCGAGCTTCTTGGGAACTTCCCCCAAGCGTATTCCCATATTGCATTGATAAACACTGCAATGCATTTATTCGGAAAGTAGAACTGTTTTATACATATATGTACTATTAAAGCACATTAAAATTTACTAAAACTCTAGGTATCGTGTAGCATATGGAAATTTCATACATACTTGGCCTTATAGGTAGCGTAGTAGTAACTGTTGCGTATATACCTCAAACAATAAAGACTATGGCAACGAAGCACACAAAAGATCTGTCATTGCCATGGCTTTTTTCACTTTCCACAGGCCTAATACTCTATTCAGTCTACGGGTTTTCAATAAGCTCATTGCCGGTAATAATATCAAGCGGTTTCGGTGCGGTTCTGGCTCTCATACTTCTGGCATACAAAATAAGGTATAAATAGATGAGGCTGGAAAGGCGCAGTCATTTCCTTAGAAGCGTATAAAATTCATCTAATGTTACCTGCTTACTGGTCTTGCTTACTGAATAAATATCATATATCCTCTTAAAGCTGAGTATGCCGGTGGATTTCCAAAACGCCTGCCTTGCCATTGACTCCATAAGTTCCTTAGCGCGTTCCATCTTTTCCATAACTAGCATGTCGCTTAAATTATACAGTGTCATGCACAAATAATGCATTTTTGTATTTGGCATACCGCTTCCATCTAAAATAAACTCCAATTCCGAAAGCGCCGAATCTGAACTGCCTAAAAATTTATTTTGATAGTTTGCAGATTTAACCAATGCATCTATCGTATCTTTAAACATATAAAAATCAAGTTCTGTATATTTTTTGGAA
>DAHXOG010000092.1 GCA_027364995.1 Candidatus Mancarchaeum sp. | reverse complement strand
CGAAGAAACAGCTGCGCGCCCAAGCTCCGTTATCATTATCTCGTTATCCTTTATCTCTATCCATCCATTGCGCTTAGCCCAACTAAGCGCCACCTTATTTACAGTGCTGTCAATCCTAAAATTGCCATTGCTGGCCTTTTTCAAAAGCTCCTCTTCAGGGAACATGCTGGAATATCCCAATGCCTCGGCGCTCACTGAATACTCGAATCCCTTCTCCTCGTCAGTATCTATGGCGTTAGCGGACTTTAAGTTTTCTATGGCCCACAGGATCGAGTCCCTATTGAGGCCAGTGCTTTTCAATATCTCATCCAAGCTTGCCTTATGCACTTCCTTAAGGTACTCTAAAAGGATTACTTCATATTCGTGCAAACGCTACACCGATCATTTAGACTTTACATATGCATAGGCAACGAAGCCCGCTATTATCGCTATCAGTATTACATAGGCAAGTATTCCAAGCTTTGAATATACTCCTGAAAAGAACGCCTCCACCTCGCTGCTAAGGCTTTCATGCACTACGAATACTAGACTGAATTTGGATAACGGCTCTCCATCAAACCATGAGACTTTCGTGGTATTTACATAGCCTGTGGTGAAATTCGATACTGGGCTATCCGGAATAGGATAAACACTGGATATCTGCGCGCCTTTCGGTATTATTATTGTGAATGTGGTATTCTGCGGAAGAACCTCTCCGCTTGCCGCATGCTCGAAATTGAACACATTCCTATTGAATGAATAAACGAACTTCCTGGGGGCAGTCTGGTTTACGCTTGTAACGTTATAGACATTATAGCTCATAATCAGCTCAGCGGTCCCTCCATTATAATTTGGAACCAATGGTCCCGGGATGAACTTAAAGCTGTAGACTCCGCTCTTCGGGTTTATTATGTGCTGAACCAATAAGGGTCCAACTAACGTTTGCCATGTGCTTAGTGTAAGGTTCAAGGCAATCCTGTCTGTCTCGTATTGGGACACCGAGCTGTTGCTCACATGCAATGTCAGGATCTCAGTTACCTGTGCGCTAGTGTTTGTATTCAAACTGACTGTAGTATTGAGATTTGTGACTGAGTATGAAGCGTATGCAAATCCCTGCATAAATGCGATGGCTAAAAGGGATGCTATGATAATACCAAGTAATGCCTTCATTATAACCACATGGCCATTACAGATTAAGGAATAAGCGCTTAAATAACTTAGCACGGTGCTATAAAAACATAAGGATGGATAGGATATTTAAGCTGCGGCAGAATATGTAATAAAAAGGTGAGAACATAAAACTAACAAAATATTATATTAGAGGGGTAGGGGTAGGACTGATAATAGCGTGGGTAACAAGTGAAATGGCTTATTGGAAAACAGGGACTTCTACGAGGGTCACTATAGAACTTGTAGAACTTGAGTTTATCCTGAGCATCATCTTCATTATAATATCAATTTTTATGAAAGACAAAACAAAATGAATGCGGTGGTTTCTACAATAAAATATCTTCTTGACTTTAGGTGCAAGATGCACTAAAGGGGCAAAGTCAGACGCATACAAAGATTTAAATATAATGACAACGCCAATATTAGTATATATGTAGTAAGGAAATAAAGAGCCAATTCTACATATGAGCAAAGATACAGATGGAAGAAGACGAAGGAAATGAAGGTTTCGAAGGAAGAAATCAAGGAGAAGGAAGAGGCCAAAGGCGCGAAGGAAGGGACAGAGGAGTATCAATAAAACCCTCATACTTTTTGGAAAAGCCAGTTAAGCCAGGAGACGAAGTAGACGTAACCATAGAAGCAGTTGCATCAAAAGGCGACGGCATAGCTAAGGTAAACGGCTTTGTAGTTTTCGTAAAGGGAGCTAAACAAGGAGAAACCATGAAAGTCAGGATAACTGATGTCAAGGCAAGATTCGCATTGGCAGAAAGGTTCTGATTAAAAAGTCTGGTTTTTATTTATTTTAATTTTTACTATTTCTAGTTTTATTTTATATATAGCGTAAGCCTTGCCAAAACCATAATGCGGTGCTGTGCATGGCGTCTAGCCACTGCACAGTTGGCATGCCCACACGTCAGTTGTCCATTGTGGCAATTGCCTGCTACGAATTAAACCAAAGCCTCGAGAGGGATTTGAACCCTCGGCCTCCTGTTTTCACGCTGCCAATTTAACAAATAAACTGGATTACGAGACAGGCGCTCTACCAGACTGAGCTACCGAGGCGTTATCTAGCCTTAATAATTGAAACAACAAACTATAAATTCATTCACAGCCAAATAAAACTGTTATAACATACTGGTAATAGGATGGCGATACTAGACAACGATTCAAACACCTTTAATAATATAAATAATCCTGACAGTAATCCAAACAATAATCCAAACAACCCTTACGGCGGTT
>DAHXOG010000091.1 GCA_027364995.1 Candidatus Mancarchaeum sp. | reverse complement strand
AAACAGCATAAAATAATGGATTTAATGCCGTTATGGATTAATGTGGTGTTTACTTCTTTTTCCTTCCGAAAATGCCGTGCTTGACCTTTTCCTCCTGGATCTCTATTCCGTATTCCTTTGCCAGTTCAGGATGCTGCTTGAGGTAGTTCATCTGGAATTCATGGAATTTATCCTCGCTCTTTTTCCTGTATTCCAATTTCTTCTTCTCATACTCTGGCTTCATCTTTTTCCATTCCTGGATTGTATAGCCGTATGGCGCATGCTCCCTGATGGCCGGCGGGCTGAATGCGTATGAATAGAAGTTCTTGTAGTAGTCGTATGGCTCATCTACCATGTGTTCCCTACTCACCCTTATGCCTTCGCCTTCTAGGAATTTTATTATCTCGTCTATCCCGATCTTTTCCTTCAGGTTGTCAGAAGTTAATGGATTATATATTATTATTATGTTGCCCCTTGCATAATGCACACGCGCTTTAAGTATCGCGTCATTAAGCATTAGCCTGTATTGCAGCCTTGCAGCGTGTTCGGAATCCTTGAAGTCCGCCTTGTCTATATTGCTGAATACCACTTTCGAAACAATCCTGTATGGCACCCTGAATAGGTTGCCGTTCTCTTCGATATACTGCTTCTTTATCTTTTCGTCGTCTATAGCTGAGTTCTTTATTAGGTCTTCCTGATACTCGCTCATCTTAGGCGTTTTTTCAGACTTGTCCAATCAAATGCACCATATATTCGTTTTACCTTGCCTTATATATTTACAAAATCAAAAATAAAAAAATAAACAAAGGGCATTCAGTTGAATGCCTCGTTTGCGAAGTTTGCCACTGGCTTGCCGCCGTTTACCGGAAGTGCGAAATAATCTATCATTTCGCCGTATGCCTTGCGGTATATTGGCGTGCTTTCCAATTGCTTTATGTTCCTGACATACTTGTCCTTGGAGTAGTTCCATCCATCATGGGTCTGCTGCCATTCCTTTGATGGTATGCTGTACTGCTTCTGTACCTTGTCCCTGTATACCTCTGGGAATACATTGAATGTGCAGAAAGGCAGTACCTCTCCGTCTGGCATTGCGTAGTGTATGTCGCACTTCTCTACCCTGTGTATATCGTATGTGTATTCGTCCTGGAAGTGCATCATGCCAAGGAATATGGACTTCATCTGAAGCTTGCCAAGTGTCGCAAAGTCGTGCTTCATAAGCACTGACATCAATAGCTTTGAGAAGTTTACGCTCTTAGGCTGCTTTGACTTGTCTATGAACTTGTTGAAGCCCATCAGCGCCTTGACTGCTATAAGCTTCCTTTCCATTTTGCCTTTGCCCTGCATCTCGTCTACTGATCTCTGCAGGTGCTCTATTAGCCCTGCAGCGTCTACGAATCTTGTCAATGGTATTATCTTGTTGTCGCTGTCCAGGAATATGTATGTTCCTGCTCCGCATGCGAAGTGTATTGACATATCGTATTTGTACTCTCCGGTTAGCGCCTCTATGAACTTGTTTATGCCCCCGATGTATGGAACTGAGAACCAGTCCTCTTTGGCTACTACGCCGTTAGTCTGCTGCTCTATAAGCTTTATTGCGCCTGGTATCGAAATGCGCTGCTTTTCCCTGAGCCTTGATGGCATCCTGCCCACCAGAGATACTGGCTGGAAGTTTACGGCTCTTACTACATCTGAGTTGTTAAGCGCAAAGTTTATCATTGCGCCGAGCTCGTGATCGTTTATTGTCCTTATTACTGTAGGCACCAAAACTACGTTTATCCCTGCCTTTTTCGCAACATCGAATGCCATTGGGGCCTCCCAGTGGTTCTTAGGATTTGCCCTCTTGCTCACTCCATCATAGCTCATGTACAATGTGCTTACTCCGGCATGCCTCAGCTTTGGACCCAATTCTGGGTGCAGCGCAAGGTTTATGCCTGTGGTATTGAGCTGTATCTGGTCGAACCCAGCCTTCTTTGCCATTTGTATTATCTCCACTATGTGCGGATGCATTGTTGGCTCTCCGCCGGTTATTTGTATGGCGTTTGATGGTATTGGCTTCTGGTTCCTTAGATTCATGAATATCTTTTCTATCTCAGGAAGGCTTGGCTCGTATATTGCCTCTCCCTCCTTTGCATAGAAGAAGCAGTACCAGCACGATAAGTGGCACCTGTTTGTGACTACCACGTTGGCCAATCCAGTATGCGACTTGTGCCTTTCGCACATTCCGCAGTCGAATGGGCAGTTTGCGCCCTTCGTCTCTGTTATATAGTTAGGGTTATCGAATCCCCTTCCGTAGTAATTGTATCTCCTCATTTTCATGTACATGTCGTAATCTTCCCAGTACTTTTCTATGGTCCAGCCGTGCTCGGGGCATTGCTTCCTTATCATCACGTTGTCCCCGTCCTTGTATATTGTGCCGTCTATTATAAGCTTGCACTCAGGGCATACCGTTTTTGTCGTCTCTATAGTTTCCATTTTCTCTATTTCTTCTATAGTCCTGTGGTATGGAGCAAGTATTGGATCGGTTTTTGATTGTGATTCTGTAGCGTCTGGGGTCTCCGGCCTTACGTTG
>DAHXOG010000090.1 GCA_027364995.1 Candidatus Mancarchaeum sp. | reverse complement strand
ACCCGCCAAGGCACGGATACAGGAGCACAAAGCTCGGCTATAAGCAGGGAGGAGATCTTGGATATATGGGCGCAGATATAAACAAGCTCATAAAAAGGATGATTTAATGGTAGTTAGGCATCAGAAGAAAAGCAGGAAATACCTTGGAAACAGGAGATGGGGCGTAGGTAACATAAAGAACGCCAGGGGCGCCGGAGACAGGGGAGGCGTAGGCAGAAGGACAGCCCACAAGAAGCACAACTTCACATATTTGACGGCAAAGCATCCTGAAGAGATAAGGAAACGCGGATTTTCAAAATGGATGCAGGTAAAATTGAAAAGCGTAAGCCTGTATACGATTAATTCCATGCTAAAGAAGTCCAACACCTCCGAGATAGAGCTTGCGGGTTATAAGGTATTAAGCAATGGCTCATTGGAGGTTCCGGCAAAGATAAAGGCAGATGCATTTTCCGAGAAGGCAGTAGAAAAGATAAAGCAGGCTAAAGGAGAGGCAATCACGCTTAAATGAGCACTTGTGCCTAATTATGCCTGCATAAAATTATATGGAATAAAGCGTCGTGGAACACGACCATCAAAATACCGGCGGTTAAAACATGAAATCAAAACTGAACATTTTCTTTTATACCGATACATTCCTGCCTGCAATAGATGGGGCTGTAACCTCAATGCTAGGATTCAAGAAGGAGCTTGAGCGCAGGGGAAACAGCGTAGTCATAATAGCATCAGGCAACAAAAAGACCAAAGAGATAGTAAAGGGAAGGGACGACATAATAGTAGTGCCGAGCGTAAAATTCAAGCGCTACCCGCAGTATAATTTTGCACTCATGCCTTTTATGGCTGCGAGCAAGATAGGCGTTTACGACGCCGACATCGCGCATATGCAGACTCCATTCACTGTAGGTACCTACGGCATGCTGGTTGCCAAAATAGGCAAATTGGCATCTGTAGGCTCATTCCACACATTGTTCACCAAGAGCAGTGTCATAAAGGAATATGGAGTATCAAGCCCCATTGCGCGTAAACTGTTCATAAAATATGCATGGCCGTATGCGAGGTTCTTCTACGGCAACTGTACCAGAGTTATAGCGCCAAGCCCTGCAATAAAATCCGTGCTTGAAAAAGAGAGTGTGCACAACAGCATTGATGTAGTGCCAAATGGCGTTGATACAAAGCGCTTCAGCCCAAAAGTCGACGGATCTAAATTAAGGGATATATTGGCTCCCGGAAATTCGAAGCTTGTCATATATGTCGGAAGGGTCAGCAAAGAGAAGAATATAGGAACCATGATAAATGCGGCGAAGGTTATTTCAAGGAAAAGGAAGGACATCAAATTCCTTATAGCAGGAACAGGCCCGGCTATGGACAGCTACATAAAGCAAGTGCACAGGAACAAGCTCGAGAATGTAGTGAAGTTTGCAGGCTTCGTGAACGACAACGAATTGCCGAAGTACTATGCGGCCGCGGACCTTATGTGCATGCCGTCGACATTCGAGACCCAGGGCATAGTGTCGCTGGAGGCTATGGCATGCGGCAAGCCAGTAGTGGGGGCGGATTCCCTAGCGCTCAGAGGGCTCATAGAAAACGGTAAAAATGGGGAAAAATTCAGGCCATTGGATTATAATGATTGTGCCAAAAAAATAGAAAAGGTTATAAATAATTTGCCATCTTATAAAGATTGCGCAAAAACTGCCAAGGAGTATTCAATCTCAAAAGTTACGGACAGGCTTTTAGAAACATATTCTAAGGCGTTGCAAGATTCTGTTAATAAAAAAAGCAAAGGCTTAAAGGCGGTTTTTTGAAAGAGAGCAGTGAAATAACGACTAAAGAAGGAATTGCACAGCAACAGCAAGGCAATGCACAGCAGGGCAGCCAGCATACGGAGAACGCGGGAATAGGAGGTCCGGAAAGGAAATCCCTAAGCGTGCTCATAAAGGAGTCGAGCAACCCTGAGGTAGCGGACATAAAGTCACAGATAGACGAATGCCGAAGACAAAGGGATGCGCTGATAACCAGCATAAAGGACTACAGGAGAAAGCTGGAATACAAGCAGGCTGAAAACATAGCCATATCCAAATTTGTCGAGAGCGAAAAAGACAATGTAGAAATCAAGAAGATAGGATACCTGAAAAGGCAGAAGAACAGATTGGAGTTCAAGCTTTCCACAGAGGCAAGGATGTCATTGGATGACGAGAAGGCCATAATAAGGAAGATAGCGGAGATAGATGGGCAGTTGGCCGGATTGCTGAAATTCGCGAGGCTGCAGAGGAAGATAGGATATATACAGAATGACATAAAAGAGTATACTGAAAAATTGAATGAAACAGATAAGAGTATACGCGAGCTTGATGCAAAGCTTGACGGGCTTTATGCCTCCATAAGGAAGGCATTGGGAATCCATGGCGCAAGGAGCATAACTCAGCAGAAGCAGATTAAGAGAAGGCAGGTGCAGAAGGCTGCGCAGCCTGAAATAAACATGGAGGATATAGCAGTAATAAAGAAGAAAGGCAAGGCAGAATGATTCTGCCTTATACTAATTCTTTTATTGACAGGCTTTGAAGTTACTGCGTAATAAGGCAGCAAAGCAATAGATAAAATAAGATAAAAAAAAAACATAAAATAAATATAAACAAAAA
>DAHXOG010000008.1 GCA_027364995.1 Candidatus Mancarchaeum sp. | reverse complement strand
GGCGAATAGTGCAAGTTAATGGATTTTATTGCTATTTAATATGGCTTGAGTTTTAAGCCATAACTCAACTTCCTATAATAAGAGCTCCTTCAGAAAGCTTTAAATAAGATTATACACAAAATAACAATACAAACTCTTCATATACTGGATGAAGTGTAAACCGACGGTGTTTTAAATGGCAAAATCTTACGTGAAGTTCGAAGTATCAAAAGACCTGGCTTCAAAGACATATGAAGCCTTACAGATGGCTAAGCAATCGGGAAAGCTCAAGAAAGGCATCAACGAAGTAACCAAGAGCGTTGAGCGCGGATCAGCGACGTTTGTTGTGCTTGCAGAAGACATAGAGCCAGAAGAGATAGCTATGCATATACCACAGCTGTGTGAGCAGAAAAAGGTTCCGTTCTCTTATGTGCCAAGCAAGCTTGAGCTTGGGAAGTCAATAGGGCTTAATGTGCAATGCGCAGCTATAGCCGTAGAATCTCAGGGAAGTGCATCACAAGCGATAAAGGACATAGTGTCAAAAACCACAGGCACATCGCAAAAGGCAAAGCAGGAGCCTAAGGAAGAGAAGAAGGCAGAGCCTAAAGAGGAGCACAAAGAAGAACATAAAGAAGAACACAAACACGAGCACAAAGAGGAGCATAAGGAGGAGTCTAAAGAGGAAAATAAGACAGAATCCAGCGAAGAAAAGAAAGCTGAATAAATAATTTTTATAAGGCATGGTAGATATGGCAGAAAAACCGCAACCTAAAGCACCTGGCGTCCCAACAGCTCCAACACAGCAGCCGCAGCCACAATTTTCTGGCTTTTTGGCTGAGGTTGTCGAGATTAACAAAAAGGTAAAAACCGGCATGTACGGCGAGGTCTACCAAGTTACCTGCAGGATACTTGAAGGAAAGGACAAGAGCAGGATAATAAGGAGGAACGAGATAGGCCCAATAAAGATAGGGGATGTCATAAGGCTGCCAGACACCAGCAGGGAAGCAAGGGAAATAAAGGTAAAGTGAGTGATATCAAATGAAATGCTCATACTGTTCAAAGGAAATACCTAAAGGCACAGGCACTGCGTATGTCTTTAAGACTGGAAAGATAAACTACTATTGCAGCAGCAGATGCTATAAATACGGAATACTTATGCACAGGAAGGTAAGCAAGAAGGAATTCGTCCAAAAGAAGTAGTTTATCCTTTTTTTCTCCTTTTATATTTTTTCTATTTATGTAGTATTCCTAACTTAATTATGCGAGATTTACTGCTTATGCTGTTAAACCTAAACTTGAATCCCAAATGCGGTTAAGGATTTTCCAATGCAGTGCTCTTCCTAATCAAAAAAGATCGTCAAGCTCTACCTTTTCAAGGTTCTTTATCTCTTTCTTGATGCTGCTTTCGCTGTATTCCGGGAATTCGACCCCGCTCACTACAAGCATTACTTTTATGGAATCTTTTGCCATATCCTCGTCTATCCTTGCGCCCCATTTTATTAGCGCATCAGTGTTTATGCGGCTGGCAACCTCTTGGAATATCGTTTCAGCCTCCCTCAACGTAAGGCTTTCTCCGCCTATTATGTTTATAAGCGCCTTCTTGGAAGTTACGAGGTCAGCGTCGAGCATAGGGCTCTTTATGGCATTCTCCAACGCTATAATCGCCCTGTTCTGCTCTACGGATGTTGCGATTCCTTCGCCAGAGCCTATCACGGCATAGCCCGAATCCTTGAGCACCATCCTAAGGTCAGCGAAGTCTATGTTTACCATTCCTGGCTTTGTAACCATCTCCACTATGCCCTTGGTCGCGCTTGCCAGTACCTCGTCTGAAACCCTGAATGCCATATTTAATGGAAGGTCAGCAGCTACGGAGAGGAGCTTGTCGTTGTGTATTATTATCACGGTATCGCATACCTTTTTGAGCTTGGAAAGCCCCTCCAATGCATTATGCATCCTTGTCCTTCCCTCGCTGGAAAACGGCAATGTCACTATTGCAATTGTCAATGCTCCATTTTCCTTTGCCTCATGGGCTATTGTTGCTACCGATCCAGTTCCAGTACCTCCTCCTAATCCGCACGTTATAAATACTAAATTTGCATCCGAGAGTATGTGCTTTATCTCATCCTTGCTCTCCATTGCAGCCTCTTCTCCCACCTTTATATCACTTCCTGCTCCTAAGCCCTTGGTTACCTTCTTTCCTAGCAAAAGCTTCCTTTCAGCTCTTGTCTTTATCAAATGCGGAGCATCTGTATTCATGGCTATTAGCATAGCACCCTCAATGCCTAAAGCCGCCATCCTGTTTATTGTGTTGCTTCCGCTGCCTCCAGTACCTACAACATATATCTTTGGCTTTGCACTTTCAATAAAACGTAAAATGTCTTCATCATCAACGCTTGTAAATTCACTCATCAAATCACGGCCGCTGTTTATTATTCACATGAAAAGGTTAAAAATCTATCAGGATTATAGCGATAGAACCAGCAATTCATATCTAAAAGCAAAGTAAACGATTTATTCGTTTAGCCGCATAAACAATTATGGAAAAGTTGCCGCGCTGCGATTGGGACTATGCAAAAAACGATCCCGCATACATAAACTACCACGATAAGGAATGGGGAGTTCCGGTCCATGATGACAAAAAGTTATTTGAAATGCTTGTCCTTGAAAGTGCCCAAGCGGGCTTAAGCTGGATAACAATATTGAGGAAACGCAATTCCTATATTAAAGCCTTCGCAGGATTTGATCCGGAGCTTGTGGCCAGATTCGACTCAAATAAGAAAATGGCATTGATGAGGGACAGTGGAATAATAAGAAATGAGCGCAAGATAAATTCCGCAATACTAAATGCAAAATGCTTTCTTGAGATAGAAAACGAATTAGGTAGTTTTGATGAGTATATATGGGGCTTTATGCCTAAGCGAATGCAATTGCGCAATTCATGGGAAAAAACTTCCCAGATACCCTCGAGTACTGGCCTATCCGCAAAAATTAGCCATGATCTTAAACGAAGGAGTTTCCGTTTTATCGGGTCAACAATAATATATTCATACATGCAGGCAATAGGCATGGTAAACGACCATATAACTACATGCTTTAGGTATAATGAATTATGATGCCCAAAGTAAACGCATACGAATGCTTAAGACTTTTATATGCAACTATGCAAATTGTAAATAACATTTGTATGCATCTTATGCTATATACAAATTTACTATATACAATTGAAGGCAGATAAATATGGCAAGCAAGAAAGAAGAAGCGAAAAGGATAACATCAATACCAGTTCACGACATAAAACTCAAAAAAGGAATGAAGGTTTCGGAGCTTTTCGAGGAGATGAGCCATATCGGCGGCTTTTCGGCACAGCACATGATAACTGGCACAAACATCCTTGACAAGATGCTAAAAGACAAAAAATCCTTCAACTTCCTTTCATTCCCTGCTGACATAGTATCCACAGGATTGCGTGGTGTGCTTTCGTCTATGACAAAGCATTTCAATGCGATAATAACTACCGGAGGGATGGTGGACCATGACCTTGCAAGGTCCTTTGGGGGCAAGTACAGCCTAGGCTCCTTCAATGCGGACGACGCATACCTGCATTCGCTAAAGGTTTACAGGCTCGGAAATGTATTCATAGAAAATGACGAGTATGGGCTAAAGATTGAGGAAAGCTTCAAGAAAATAATGGATGACATATATACTTCAAAAGATTACAAAAAGGAATACAGCGCAAGCGAATTGCTATATGAATTCGGAAAGCGCATAAAGGACGAGACCTCAATACTGAGGCAGGCCTATTTACATAATGTAAAAATATTCAATCCAGGAATACTTGACGGCGCATTCGGTACCCAGCTCACTATATACTCGCAGGACCATGACTTCAAGCTTAACCTTATAAAGGATGAGCTTGAGCTAAGCAATATATCATTCGACAATAAGGTTACCGGAGCCCTAATGATTGGCGGCGGCATAAGCAAGCACCATGTCATATGGTGGAACCAGTTCAAAGGAGGCTTAGATTACGCGGTTTATATAACGACAGCCACACAATTTGACGGCAGCTTGTCCGGTGCCAGGCTTACCGAAGCTGTATCGTGGGGAAAGATAAAGGAAGATGCCAAATATGTCACAATAGATGGAGATGCAACCATAATACTGCCTTTCATGATGGCTGCCATAGGAATCGAATGACAAAAACAAAAAAGCGTATCGGAAACTAGCGTAAGATCAGCAAGGTTTATTCGATTACAGTCACATGGCGCTTTTTTTTGTTATTTTACAATTAAAATTTGAAAGTTCAATCGCCTAGGTCTATCGTATCCCCTACCTTCGGTGCGTACGCATCAAATCCTTCTCCCCTAAGCCCTTCGGCAAACGCTTCGGTATTTTCAGGGCTTCCATGCACGCAAACCACTTTATCAGGAGCGCTTTCCCTTACAAATTTGTAAAGGTCTGTCATCCCAGAATGAGCAGAAAAATCATAGAAGCTTACAGGTATGCGGAATTCCTTATCTGCTTCTTCTACGTATATCTTCCCTGTATCCATAAGCTTTCTTCCATTAGTGCCTTCTACTTGGTATCCAGTTAAGAAAACCTTGGAATCATTGTTCAGCCTGGTTATGTAATGCATCGCGGGCCCTCCGCTCAGCATTCCAGCAGTAGTAACTACGATGGAGCCACCATGCAATGCCTCCTTTCTATCTGAGATATCAGTTACCCAATTGCATTCGTTAACAGCCTTGGCGAGCTTGCCCGCGTTTCTTATGAAACCCCTGTTGGAAAGCACAATCTCCGTGGCTTCCCTTGCCATTCCGTCAATATATGTATTCTCTATGAGCCCATTATCATACAATATCGCTAGAAGCTCCTGGCTCCTTCCAACCGCAAAAGCCGGAACAAGCGCTACACCGCCGTTATCCACTACCTCTCTTACTCCTTCCATAAAGCCGGAAACAAGCTCATCCCTATTCGGGTGCTCTTTGGTGGCATATGTAGACTCTATTATCATTACATCGCACCTTACAGGCTTAGCGCCTTCATGCAAGAACTGCGGCGAGACCTTGAAATCTCCCGTATACAATATCCTCTTGTTATATCTTGCCTTTACCCTTTCCACTAATGTAAGCGCGCTTCCTGTTATATGTCCTGCATCATAAAGCTCAATATCAAAATCTCCCAAGTGTATCTGCTTATTGTAACCTACCTGCATAAACCTTTTGGAGAACTTTTCCAGCTGCCTTTTATGGAAATTTATCTTTGTGTGCTCCTTTCTCGATATCTTTATGGTGTCATTAAGCAAAAGCTCCGCAAGCTCCAATGTCGGACTTGTGCCTATTGTTGGCATTGACATCTCGTTGTACAATGCCGGAGCCGATCCGCTATGGTCAAGATGCGCATGGCTGAGTATAAGGGCATCGGCCTTAGGCACACTTATCGGATATTCAGTAACATCGTCAAGCTTTGTGCCGTAGTCGAACAATAAATTCCTCTTATCCTGAAGAAATATAGCAGAACGCCCTACCTCATGTGCTCCTCCAAAAAAGCTTAATTTCATAAACATACCTTATCGAAACTGGACGGAAATTCAAATCTAAATTCAGATTTCAAGCAAAGATAACCAGCATTTGCACGTATTCATATACTAAAACATTCTATTGGTATTTTATTGGAAAGATATTTAAGAATGTGAGTGGGAAATTCCATCTACTTTTTTGGTGGGATGGAAACTAACCTAAAAAGATATATAAATATGAACTGTGATATAAGAAGTATGGAACTGTCAAGATCTTACAAGTTCAAAATATACCCTGATACAAAAAGGCAAGAAGAGATAGACGAAAGGCTAATTCTTGCGCAACAGTTCTACAACAAGATTCTTGAGAAGTCAATCGCATCTTATCGCAATGGAAATACAAAGGTTTCAATATCCTTATTCAACAAATTTGCAAAGGAGATAATTAATGAAGACAAGAAGTTCCTAAAACTTTACTCGCAAACAAGATGCGAGATAGAGTACAGACTTATGAAAGCATACCAAAACTTCTTCAGGAGGGTAAAGAAGGGAAACGGGAAAGCAGGTTTTCCAAGATTCAAGCCAAAAGACAGATACAAGTCAATAACTTATCCCCAAGACAATGGCTCTTTCTCAATAAGAAAAGATAGACTTAGAGTTTCAAGGATAGGCACAATGCGGATAGAACTGCATAGGAAAATAGAAGGAACAATAAAGACTCTTGCAATAAAGAAAGAAGGCAGAAATTATCATGCAATTTTCACCACAATAAATGAAATCAAAGTTCCAGAAGTCAAGGATACCAATCCAATCGGAATAGACTTAGGTCTGAAGTCATTTGTTTCAATATCAGACGGAACAAAGATAGAAAAACCAAAATTTATGCTAAATAATCAAAAGAAGATTGCAAGATGGCAAAGGATAGTTGCAAGAAGGAACAAAGGTTCAAAAAGAAGGGAAAAGGCAAAGATGCATCTTCAAAAGACATTCGAGTATTTCACAAACCAATCTGACGATTATTTGCATAAACTCGCAGATACGCTCGTCAATTCCGACTATACCTCTTTCGCAGTTGAAGATCTATGTATCCAAAATATGTGGGGGAACCATAGGTTGGCAGGTTCAATACAGGATGCTTCATGGAATAGGTTCATTCAATTCCTTTCATACAAGGCTGAAAGTGCTGGTATGAAAGTTATAGAAGTAGACCCAAGAAATACATCAAAGGAGTGCAGCAACTGCGGCAACATTCAGGAGATGCCGCTTTCGAAAAGAATATATGCATGCAATAAATGCGGAATATCAATAGATAGGGACATAAACGCATCAATAAACATACTCAACAGAGCTAGGGAGGGACACTCCCGAAGTCACGCTCAGAGAGATTTTGTAAGACCTCAACGGGAGGCTGTAATCGAGGAACTGAGAACCGACAAAATACATCCTTTGCAGGATGCAGTGATTGCATGATGCAGAAGAAGCCCCCAACGTTCGCTGGTGGGAGGATGTCACGATATTAGAACGTTTTATAATTATTAATTCCCTGGACGATTTTATGCCAAACGAAATAAATTTTATTGATTTAGTGATGTTGAGGAGGATAAAACCTGACACAACAGTAGAGAAATTTGGCGGATTGATAAACTCCTCATTTTTTGACGCTTCCAATGCCTTGGGCACGCTTAAGATTAAGGGATTGGTGGATTTTACCACTTATGTTCCAGGGCAAAACGCAATAACAATAACAGCCATGGGAAAGCAGCTGCTCGATGAATCGGATACCAAAGCCAAAATGCCCTTCGACCAATTGGACCTGACAATATTAAAGCAATTGTCCACAGGGAAAAGGAACCTTGCTGATCTTACCACTGCTGTAAACCTAAGCACCAAGGATCTGGCAATGCATCTAAACAAGCTCAACGACATGGCTTATTTATCAGCAGATATAAGGAATGGGTCACTGGACATCTCACTAACGGAAAAGGGCTTTATGCAGGCCAAATCAGGCATGCCGGAACAGCCACAGCAGCCAACAAGCCCATCACAACAAAATCCAACTTCCCAAGCACCACAGCCAGTGCAGCAGGTCCATTCATCCCAAGCGCAAGCACCGCAACAGCATACTCAAACCCAAACAGCTACAACGCCTAATGTCCAAGCGCAGCCCGCCCAGCCAAAGCCTGCTACGTCTCCAAGCGCACAGAATCCTCAAGCACCAACACAACATCCTCAGCCACAGCCAGCGCAGCAGCAACCGCAACAACCACAAGCACAGCCACAAACACAGCAGCCACAGCTTGACCATCCCCCAGAGGACAAAGAACTCCTGGAAATGCAAAAGCAGCTTTCATCCACCCCTAAAAAAGGGAATTCAAAGATGATTTACGGCGTAATAATAATCATAATTATTATAATACTACTAGCACTTTTTGCAAAAGGCATATTATAATTGGCTCTGAAAGATATTGGGTAGGTACAAATGAGCTCTTTAATGGATTATATGGAAGCATATAAGCTTCTTGGCAAATACGGGATAAAAGCGCTAAGGGCAAGCTACGTTTTGAATTCTGGGGAGGCGGTAAAATTCTCCAACGGCAAGCCAATAGTAATGAAGCTTATATCGGATAAAGCACTGCACAAATCGAAGAGCGGGCTGGTAAAGCTGAACCTCTCTTCCGCCGAAGATATAAAGTCGGCTTACGATGAATTAGTCAAGCGCGGGCAAGGGCTTAAGCCATACAAGATACTGGTGCAGGATCAGGTAAGCAACGGCACGGAAATAATAATAGGGGGCAACACCGACCCGCAATTCGGAAAGCTCATACTGCTGGGCCTCGGCGGAATATATGTCGAGGTTTTCAAGGACGTTTCCGTACGCGTGTGCCCCATAACCGAATATGACGCATCAGAGATGATAGATAACCTAAAATCAAAGAAGATAATCGCTGCAGACGACAAAAACGAGGAAATAGTAAAAAACCTGCTGATCAAGGTCTCTAAATTCCTTGTTCAAAATGAAGGCATAACAGAGCTTGACCTTAATCCTATAATACTGCATGACGGCACATACGATGCCGTAGACTTGAGGCTTATGAAGGGTTGATGTAAATGGGAAAATATTATAATTTGGACAATATGCTAAAGCCAAAAAGCGTCGCAATAATAGGCGCGTCACAAAATCCTGAGAAGGTCGGACACATAATAATGCAAAACTACTTTAATGTAGGATATAGCGGAGACATATATCCTGTAAATGCATCCGCCTTAAAAGATACATCCATACTGGGCAAAAAGGCTTTCAAGAGCGTGCTTGACATAAAAAGACAAATAGACCTGGCAGTGATAGCAATACCGGCAAAATTCGTATTGCAGGCATTGGAGGAATGCGGAAAGGCTAAGGTCAAAAGCGTAATAATAGTAAGCAGTGGCTTTTCGGAAGTCGGCGACGCCGCATTGCAGGACAAGCTTGTGGAAGTAGCAAAAAGATACGAGCTGCCTGTCCTAGGCCCGAATTGCCTTGGGGTCATGGACCTGCGCTCAAGAGTAGACACGATGTTCCTGCCTACATTCAAGATAGACAAGCCGAGCATAGGAGGCGTAAGCTTCGCATCGCAGAGCGGCGCAGTCGGCAGTACTGTGCTAGACCTAATATCGCACGAAAACTTCGGCCTTTCAAAATTCATATCGTATGGCAACGCAATGGTGATAGATGAGGCAGACATACTCAATTACCTCGGGCACGACCCAGACACCAAGGTCATTATATTCTACATAGAAGGAGTAAAACGTGGTAAGAAATTCATAGAGGTTGCAAAAGAGGTTACAAAGCTCAAGCCTGTTATAATAATAAAAGGAGGAATAACTCCCGCAGGCTCAAGCGCAGCGCATTCGCATACGGCTTCATTGGCAGGCAGCTATGCTGCATACGAAGCGGTTTTCGAGCAATACGGTTTCATACAGGCCAAAAGCCTTGACGAAATGCTATACTATGCAAAGATATTCGTTGCACAGCCACTGACGACAAAAAAGCGCGTAGCAATAATAACAAACGGCGGAGGAGTCGGAGTGCTTGCTGCCGATTCATTATACCTCAATGGCTTGGATATGGCTGAATTGTCCGATGAGGCAAAGAAGGCATTGAGGAAGGTAATGCCTCCGATAGTCAACATGTCAATGCCCATGGATATGGCAGGAGATGCTGACGACAAAAGGTTCGGCGCAGCTATAGACGTGCTTTCGAAGGATCCTGAAGTCGACGCATTGATGATAATATCATTGTTCCAAACGCCCGGCGCAGATTCAAGAGTCGCGTCCACAATAATAAAGTACGGCACCGAAATAAATAAGCCAATAGTTGTGGTAAGCCCAGGAGGCTCATATGCCGAGGTCCATAACAACATGATGGAAAGCTCGGGAGTGCCTGTATATCCTTCCCCTGAAGATGCCGCAAAAGCATTGGCTGCGCTCGTAAAATACGCAAAATACAAACAAAGGAACGAAAAAGTCGGGAAAGCAGCAAAGAAGAAATGAGAACGCAATAATAACAGGATCAAGATCAAAATCCGATTAATAAGCATACAAACTCACATATGAATTTGAATTAGCGCATATCTTTTGCGCTAATACCTGCTTCCTATGGGAAATTGTATAAGTTTTAATAATTGAGAAGCTAATCATTACTGGGTCTTGGAATGCCTAGGGTAAAAATATCTAAGAAGACAAAGAGTGTAATTGAAAGGGATCACAGATTCATAGTAACAACCACTCGCGAAAGCTATCCTTTTGTCGCCGAAAGCGGCGATGGCGATTTCGCCTACGATATTGAGGGAAACAAATTCATAGACTTCTCAAGCTTTATTTCTGTTTATAACTTCGGCGTTAATGCCAACTCAAAAGTAAGGGAGGCGATAAAGTCTCAGGTCGACAAGCTAATGCATTCAGCGTTTACTGATTTTTATGCCGAGCTTCCGGTAAAATTCGCGGAAGAATTTACCTCCATGTTCCCAAAGCAGTACGGAAAGCTGTTCTTTTCCAATTCGGGAACAGAGGCCAACGAAGCAGCAATAAAATTTTCCAAGGTCATAACGAAAAGAAGCAGCATAATGGCGTTCTATAACTCCTTTCACGGCAGGACAAACGGTTCGCTATCATTGACGTCCTCAAAGCTGGTGCAGAGGGAGCACATGGGCCCGTTCGTTAATACTACACACGTGCCTTACCCGTATTGCTACAGGTGCCCATTGCACCAGTCATATCCGGACTGCGGATTCGCTTGCATAGATTACATAAAGGAATACCCATTAAGCAAAGAGGTTTCGGGTAACGAGGTGGCTGCGTTTGTAGCAGAGCCCATACAAGGAGAGGGCGGCTATGTTGTGCCTCCAAAGGACTATTTTAAAGAGCTCAAATCATTGACCGACAGCTATGGCATGCTTTTCGTATCCGACGAGGTACAGGCAGGATATTTCAGGGCGGGCAAGCCTGTAGCACTTGACAATTTCGGAGTTCACGCAGACATATACACATTTGCGAAATCCGTTGGCGCAGGGCTTCCTATGGGAATAACCATGCTTAAGAGGAGCTTGCCCGAAATACCTGCAGGATCACATGCAACAACATTCGGAGGCAATCTTGCGGTTTTGGCAGGCGCATATGCGCTAACAAAGCACGTAAAGGGCAACATGGAATCCATAGAGGAGCAGGTGCATAGCAAGGGGCACATGATAAAGTCAAGGCTTGAGAAGATGAAAGAGCATTACGACATAATCGGGGATGTCAGAGGCCTTGGGATGATGCTTGCAATAGAGTTGGTAAAGGACAGGAAGACAAAAGAGCCAGCCATAAAGGAAAGGGATTCCATAATGGAAGAGTGCTTCTACGAAGGCCTATTAATGCTTCCAGCAGGAACCTCAACCATACGCATAATACCGCCATTAACTATGTCGGTGCGCAATATCGAGGCAGGGCTCGACATACTTGAGGATGCCATAGAAAAAGCCAATTCCAAAATGCACGGCAAAAAATAAAGTAATGCAGCAATATGCATTATATTGCCTTAATCGGATGGTAAGGAATGAAAACAATAGTCATTTCATTGGGAGGATCGATAATCGCATCTAACGGCCTGAACACTAGCTTCATGAAAGAATTTTCCGAGTTCATACAGAACATGGATAAGGATATAAAATTCGGAATTGTTGTGGGCGGAGGAGGAGTCGCCCGATCGTATATTTCCTCTTTAAGAAAGTATGGCGTTAACGATAATGTGCTCGATGAAATAGGGATAAACGCCACTAGGATGAATGCGCTTGCCCTAACGTCATTCTTTGATGATTCCAACTCCAAAATTCCCACCACTGTAAATGACGCCGCGGAGCTATCGAAGATATACAGGGTAGTCATAATGGGCGGCACTGAGCCAGGGCATACTACAGATACGGTCTCATCGCTTCTGGCCGAGAGGATCAATGCAAAGGTATTGATAAATGCCACCTCAGTTGACGGGGTATACAGCTCTGACCCCAAAAAGGAGAAATCTGCAAAAAAGATAGGCGAATTAACCTATGACAAGGCATTGGAGCTATCATTGAAGGAGTTATCGGGTGCCGGGTCCAATGTATTTATGGACCCAACAGCAATCAGCATAGCGAAAAGGTCAAGCATAAAGATATTCATAATAAACGGGCTGCAACTTCACGGATACGATGATATAATCAGGAAAGGAACCACAAGCGGATCCACCATATCATGACAATGGCTTTGCATACCGGAAATGCAGCAACCTTGGTCATATGCAAAAAAAGGCAAGGAAAGAGGGCTAAAACCCATGCAGCAAAAGATATAAAAACACGAACAACGCAAACTATTTATAATAATTAGTAGAAAAGATTGCTGGAGTCTCATTTAGCTATATGAGCATTGCATAGGCATGCCGTATGCTATAATTATATGCAACCTACAATATATACTCAAATATATACTCAAAGATGATTAAATGGCAAACGTATATGACGTTGATACATCTGAACTGATAAAGCTAGCTGCCGAAAAGCTCAAAGGCAAGGTAAAGAAGCCCGACTACGTTAATTATGTAAAAAGCGGAGCGGCAAAGGAAAGGGTTCCTGAAGATCCGGATTTCTGGTACCTCAGGACAGCCTCTGTGCTAAGGCAGGTATACGTAAACGGCCCGGTCGGCGTATCTAGGCTAAGGACACGCTACGGCTCCAGAAAGGACCACGTAGTGCATCACCACCATCACATGCCAGCAAGCGGAAGCATAATAAGCGATGCTTTCAAGGAGCTTGAAGGAATAGAATACATAAAGAAGACCGACAAGGGCAGGGTAATAACCCCAAAAGGCAAGTCATTTTTGGACAAGCTCAGCAATGAGATCCAGCAATCAGCAAGCTGAATACAGTTATAAGGGATAAAAATGCCGGAAAGCTATGAAGGCTTTGAAGATAAAGAGGCTAAAAAGGCATTGGCAAGAATGTATAAGGATATGCAGCGCGAACAGCAGATAAAATCGATATTGCGCCAGTTACTGGACCCTGCGGCTTATGAGCGCATAATGAACATAAGCGTATCCAACCATGACCTATACATGCAGTTATCGAATATGATAGTACAACTCGCACAGTCCAACCAGATAAACGGAAAGATATCTGACGCACAGCTGGTTTCACTGCTCAACAGGCTTACATACAAGCCTGAGCCGAAAATAGAATTCAAGCACAAATAATGATTATGGTGTATAATTATGTCAAAGAAAAGCAAGATTAAAAAGGAGCGCCTTGGCAAGCAATTGAAGAGGTCAAGGAGAATACCTGTGCTAGCAATGGTAAGGACACACAGGCGCATACAGCAGAACCTTTTTTCAAGGAACTGGAGAAGGACAAAACTTAAATTGAAGGATGATTGAATGCCGGCAAAGCTATTGACAATAAATATACGAAATTATCTGGTGAAGAGTCCTAGGTCCATGAGGCAGAGGAGGCTAAGCCACTACGTTAGGGACAGGGTAGCCCATTACATGAAATTAAAATTAGAAAATGTCAAGATAGACTCCGAACTGAATAAGGCTTTGGTAAGGCAATACTCAAAAAGCATGCTTCCGCTAAAGACCAATGTAAACATAGACAATGGGATTGCGAAGGTATCGCTCTATTCAAATAAGCCAGTACAGCAGGCAGCAGCCGCCAAGCCGGAAAAGAAGCAGAGCGACCAAAAAACTAAGGAAAGCCCTGCCAAGTCGACAAATACTACAAGCGCAAAGGAACAGCCACAAGCCAAGGCTCCTGAAAAAAGCCCAAAACCAGCGACAAAGCCAGCGGCGCAGCAGAATGATAAAAAGGATAATGATACGGAGCAGAAGCCAAAGCAGGCCCAATGAGTCGCCAATGCTGGCGATTCGATAGGTGCTGCCATGCCAATAAAAAAATATTCAATACACGAAAGCGGCTATGTCGGCGCCTTTGGGACAGCTACGGACAAGCTTGTTTTTATAGGGAACTCTGTTAACAATACTGCAATAAGCATACTCACATCAACATTAAAATGCGACTGCATACCTATATCGGTGGCAATGTCAGACCTTGTCGGCATTTTCTCAAGGGCGAATTCCAACGGGATAGTGCTTTCAAACCTGGCTGCGGATTCGGAAATCAGCGCAATAAAGGAAAAGGTCAATGATATTAATGTCGGCATATTGCCCAGCGACCTCAACGCGATAGGGAATAACATACTTGCAAACGATAAGGTAGCAATAGTAAACCCAGAATACAGCACCAGCGATGTAAAGGTCATACAAGACATATTAGATGTTGAGGTTGTAAAATATAACGGTACGAGCTTTATGACAGTAGGTGCAAGCAACATACTCACGAACAAGGGCCTTCTGATAAACAACAGGTGCAGCGACGAGGAACAGGAGGAGCTTGAAGGCATAACTAAAATGCATTCAATAAGGACCACTGCAAATACCGGCTCGTTAAGCATTGGGCTATCAGTACTGGCCAACTCAAACGGTGCAGTCATAGGATCAGAAACTACGGGTTTTGAGAT
>DAHXOG010000089.1 GCA_027364995.1 Candidatus Mancarchaeum sp. | reverse complement strand
TGCCGTTCATTATCTTGTTCACTATGTCGACAAACAGCGCAATGGTAAAATCCGTGTCAGAGCTTTCCGGGGCAAGGTACATAAGCGCAAACCTCCAATAATCAGAGCCTGCTATCTCAAGCGCATTCCCCATGTTGAGCCCTACCCCCCTGCTCTTTGAGAATTTGAGCCCTTTCGCGGTAAGGTACTCATATGCATATATCGTATGCGGCAGCACATAGCCCAAATCCGAGCCTATCAATATCCCGGGCCACATCATCGTGTGGAATTCTATGTTGTCCTTTCCCATGAATTGTATAAGCTTGGTGTCCTTGCCCTTCCAGTACTGCTCCCACTGGTCGGACCAATCCATGCTTATGCCTATGTAGCCTATCACGGCGTCGAACCATACATAGAATACCTTGTCCTTATACCCCTCCAATGGCACCTCGAATCCCCATTTCATGTCCCTGGTTATCTCCCTTGCCTCAAGCCCCTGCTCCAAATAGCTTATGGTCTTGTTCGCGGCATTTTTGCTCCATGAGCCCATGCGCCCCTTGACGAATTCCAATATCTCAGGCTGCAATTTGTCAAGCGCAATGGCAAGGTTCGTAGTCTTCTTGAATTCTATCTCGTTGTTGTGGCATAGGCCGCAATAAGGTCTTATGAGCTCAGAGGGGTTGAGCAGATGCCCGCAGTTGTCGCACTGGTCGCCGCGTGCGCCCTCGAATCCGCAATACGGGCATACACCCTCAATGTACCTATCGGTCAGGAATCTCTTATCTATGTTGCAATAAGGCATTACAGAGTCCACCTTATTTATGAAGCCGTTTTTGTACAACGCATTAAATATCTCGTAAACTGCCCTCTTGTTGCTGTCCGAATCGGTTTTGCCGTAGTACGTAAAGCTGCATCCGAACCTTTCTAATATGTGCTTAATCTCCTTATGCACTTTATCCGCAAATTCCTTGGGCTCGACGCCTTCCTTGAGCGCCCTTATCTCTATAGGGGTGCCGTGCTGGTCGGAGCCGCATATGAATATGGAGTCGTAGCCCGCCAACTTGGAATACTTGTAGAATACGTCAGCCGGAAGTATCGATCCTACGAAATTACCCAAGTGCGGTATTGCCTCGGAATAAGGAAGCGCTGCCGTTATTATGACCCTTTTTTCCGTGTCCACCATATACATCGTAACCTAACCAACATACAATTGCGCATTAAGCATATATCTTATCGCGCAGCGCTATTAATTATGAAGTTGAATTTTTAAATAAACTCTCTTTAGTCATGAAAGAGTACTAGCCATAAAATACAAATAAATGAAAGATATACATTAATATGCCCTTAATTAACTAGTAAGGTGCTTCCCTAAGAAAGGAGGATAATGGGTGTAGATGCTATTATGAGAAGGGTGGGCAAGCGCATGTTCTTCGGAATCGAATACGTGAAGTTCAGCGGTATTTTAGTGCCTGTGGTAGTGCAGGGAAAAGACACTGATAGGCCTTTTGTATTACAATGCGCATATCGACGACGCGACATTGAGAAAACTGCTCGGGATGTCAGATGCTAAAAAGCTCAACGAATACGCGCGCATTGCCGGCAGCCGTATCGTCAAGAGGATAGCAAAGCCGAGGATTGCCCTGAATATGCAACCATCGCATGGCAAAAAGGCAAAAAGCCCCATACATTTCCAAGCGTAGATTTCCAATGCCCTATGCTTTGGCGCATATGGAAGATTATAAATAATTTAAACAATAATCAATCTTGGGCTGTTTCTAATAAGCTCGGTGCTTTGCTTGGACGATGCTGTAATTGCCGCTATAAAATCAAGATTCGACGACTTCCTGGAGTTATACTACAGAGAAGGCATAGATGACATAATAGTGGGGTTCCCTGACAAGCGCAGCCTTAATGTTGACATAGCTGATTTGGCAAAGTTTGATCCCGACCTGGCAAGCGAGCTCGCAAATAACCCTGACGTTATAATCAAGGCGGCCAACGAATCCCTGAAATATAAGCTTTTGGACCTGCAGCTGGGAATATACGAGCCGCACGTAAGGTTCTATGGGCTAACGATAAACAATCCGTTGGTGCAGGATGTTGGCTCTTCCTATGTTTCGAAGCTCATAGCATTGGACGGCCTAATAGTTAAGAGGTCGGAGATAAGCCCAAAGGTAAAGATTGGCGTTTACGAATGTACATTCTGCGGAGCAAAGCAAACCGTAGAGCTGGACATGGGTGCTGCCCCTGAGATATGCAAGGAGTGCAAGCGCAAATCCATGAAGCAAATACCTGAGGAGTCGCAGCTTATAAATCTGCAGAAGATAGCAATACAGGATCCATTGGAAAAGCTTAAGGGCAATACCCCGACATGGCAGCTTGAGGTATGGCTTCAGGACGACATGGTGAATACCGTAATACCTGGAGACAGGATAGACCTCACTGGCGTATTGAGGATAAGGCCGCGCAGGAACCAGAGAGGAAAAGCGGAAACCAACCTATACACCATGTTCGTAGATTCCGTATCCGTAATATCAAAGCAGAAGGAGTTCGCGGAGCTTTCCATAACGGAAGAGGAAGAGCGCGAGATAAAAGAGCTTTCAAAGGATCCGCAGATATTCGAAAAGATCGCAAAATCCATAGCGTCTTCAATATACGGCCATAACGAGATCAAGAAGGCCGTGGCGCTACAATTGTTCGGCGGCACCACCGGAAAGACAATGGTAGACGGAAGCGCGATAAGGAGCGACATGCACATATTGCTCATAGGCGATCCGGGAAGCGCAAAGACAAGGATCCTGCAAGCGATTTCAGAGCTTGTACCTAAGGGAATATATGTCAGCGGAAAATCGGTT
>DAHXOG010000088.1 GCA_027364995.1 Candidatus Mancarchaeum sp. | reverse complement strand
AGCATTCAATATCTCCAACGTGGAGGGAAAGATAACAGACAACGCAGCAATGGCGCAGCAGAAATTTCCAAAGCTTAATATAAACGTTGAGGATGTTTCTTCAAAAGGCGACACATTGAACATAGAATACTCTTTCGTTGCGGATTATTTTGCAAGCGAAGAAAAGGACGCTAAGACTATAGGCCAAATAAAGCTGACAGGCAATATAGAGATGAACGAGTCCAAGGATGTAATAAGCAACGTAATAAAGAAATGGAACGAATCCCACACGCTGCCAGTGGACCTTGCAGAAGAGGTCATAAACGGCCTTAATTTCAGGTGCTCCGCGACAGGTACGCTTGTGGCTTATTCACTCGGGCTAATACCTCCTCTAGTAATAACAAGAACAAAGATAGAGGAAAAGAAGTAAATATGACGCAGGCTTTATGCCTGCCATTTACATATTTACCCTTAAACTTAAGCAAGCTATTTAGCATTGCCAAAACCATATGATATTATGCCTGATTCTAAACAGAATACTGAAATCGAAGATGCACAAGAAAAGCATGAATCAATAATGCTTGAGGGCATTCTTGAAGAGGTAGACTATACTACTATAGACGATATAGTAAGGATAAGGCTGACTATAAAAGGCTCCAATGGCAGCACTTATGAGGTTATAGATTATGGGTTCAGGCCCTATTTCTATCTGTCTCTTAAAAACGCAAGCTCGATAGAAACGGTTAGGAATATGGCGAAGAGCAGCCCGGAAAACGCAATAGTTGACATCATTGACGAGAAAAAAAGCATTTTCGGGAAGCTGATCGATGTGTATAAGGTCTATGTGAAAAACCCTTCTGACGTTCCAAAGACTGCGGAAAGCCTGAAAAATATCGGAGACGTTTACGAATACGACATTCCATTTTCGAAAAGATATTTAATAGACAACGATATGCCTCCATTAACAAATGGCGTGTTCACGATTAAAAAGACGGGATCGCGTCTGGAATTCGAGAAATTCCAAAAAACGGACTCGTTATCGGAATTAAACCTTAATACAATGTGTTTTGACATAGAGACATACAGCTCAATAGGGCTTCCAAGGCCCGAACGCGATCCGGTAATAATGCTCAGCTATACGTATACGTCCAAAGGGAAAAAAGGTAACGGGGTTATAACATTCAAAAAGATAGATCGCCCATTTGTCGAATATGTGGAAAACGAGGAAGAGCTTTTCAAAAGCTTCGTTAAAAAAGTGGAAGAGCTGGATATAGATATAATATCCGGATACAATTCGGCCAATTTCGATTTCAAATATCTTATAGAAAGGGCAAAGGCGCTCAACATAAGCTTTGACATCAGCAGGTTCAAGGGAGAGACAAGAATAGAACGGCACGGGCTCGTGGACAAGGTCAAAATAGGCGGCAGGGTGCATATAGACATGTACCTTGTGGTCAAATTCGTGGCTGTTGTAGGCGCTGCGGAAAGCATACTGAAACTTAACAGCTATACCCTGAAAAACGTCTACGATGCCATAAGCAAGGATGAAAAGCTCACAGTGGAAAAGACTGAGGGCCAGAAATGGAAGGATATAAACAACCTATGGGAGGGCTCGGCCAAGGATCTTGAACTTCTTGCGGATTACAACCTTAGCGATTCGGAATCATTGAGAAAAGTATACAATACGTTCATGCCAATAATGATAGAGCTGTCAAGGACTACCGGCAACAGCCTAAGCGATGTCGCGGTATCTACCACAGGGCAGCTTGTAGAATTCATGCTGATGCGCTACGCGCACGAATTCGGCGAACTCATACCGAACAAGCCAACAGAATACGAGATCAAATCAAGGCTTATGGATCCGATAGAAGGCGCATATGTCAAGACCCCTGACCCTGGGATATACGAGAATCTTGCGATATTCGACTTTAGGGGCCTTTACCCGTCCATAATAATATCGCATAATATAGACCCATCATCATTATGCAATGATTGCACGGAGTATTACGAATCGCCCACCGGTGATAAATTCTCCAAAAATAAGAAAGCGATAATACCAACAATACTCGATATACTAATAAGGCAGCGTGCAGAGGTAAAAAAGCTCTATAAAAAGAATAAGGATGACATATTTCTTGGGTCAAGGTCACAGGCATTGAAAATAACATCAAATTCCTTTTACGGTTACATGGGATACGCCAGGTCAAGATGGTATTCTAGGGAATGCGCCTCAAGCGTAACGGCTTATGGGAGGCAATACATACACCAGACAATTACGGATTCTGAAGCTTCGGGATTCAAGGTCATATACGGGGATACGGACTCCATAGTGATGCTGCTCGGCAACAAATCAAAGGATGATGCTATCGCATTCGTGGCCGCCTTTAACAAAAAGCTTCCTGGATCCATGGATCTAGAGCTGGAAGATTTTTACAAAAGAGGAATATTCGTAGGCAAAAAAACTGCCCAAGGCGTATCCGCAGGTGCAAAGAAAAAATATGCGCTTATAACGGAAAGCGGCTATATAAAGATAAGGGGCTTTGAGCTCGTAAGGAGGGATTGGTCAAAGGTTGCAAGAGACACGCAGAAGAAGGTCCTTGAGGCAATCCTGAAAGAGGGCAGCCCTGAAAAGGCAATACAAATAGTAAAAGATATGATAAAGAATCTAAAGGAAGGCAAAGTCCCTCTGCAAGATTTAGCAATAAGCACCCAATTAAGGAAAAGCATAGAAAGCTACGATTCAAAATCGCCTGAATTGGCTGCCGCAAAAGATGCAGTAGAATCCGGCATAAAGTCGAAGGACGAGGTCGAACATGCGGTGATAAGCTACGTGATAACCAATCATGGCGATTCCATTTCGGACAAGGCAAAGCTTCTCGAATTGGCAAAGGACTATGATGCTGACTACTACATAAACCACCAGGTAGTGCCTGCAACGATGAAGATATTGAAGGAGCTGAATTATAGCGAGGACGAAA
>DAHXOG010000087.1 GCA_027364995.1 Candidatus Mancarchaeum sp. | reverse complement strand
AAGGACTATTCAAATGCCAAATTATCAAATGATCTGGATTTGCAGTCAGCGCTTGCGAAAAGGATAGCCTCAAGGCTTGCGTTCGACTCCGCTGACCGCGCAGTGCAGATACACGGCGGCTTCGGATATTCATTGATGTCCCCTGTGGGCCAGCTCTTCGGAGACAGCAGGGTAGCCCGCATATACGAGGGCACCGACGAGATCCAGGACCTTAAGATAGCGTCCGACTTGTTGGGAAGCGAATACTCTGCATACGATTAGGCTTCGCTATTACCAGTTAATAATAAAGGCGGATTTCCATAACGTAAAAGGAGCACATGCAAAGATTTAATATTTAAGGAAAATAATTGAATGTGTTGAATGGGTTGGATGGCTTTAATGTCAAGCGTAATAACAAAGGAGGGCTTAATATCCGAGCTAATAATAAATAGGCCTGAAAAGCACAACGCCTTGGACATGGATACACTCAATGAACTTTATTCGTCATTACAATCGCTTTCTTCGAATCCCGAATCAAAGGCCATAATAATTTCAGGCAGTGGAGGCAAGGCTTTCAGCGCTGGTGCAGACATAAATTATCTAGCAAGTATAAATACGAAGGAGAAAGCCCTGGAAATGTTCAATGCTTTCCTTAATGTTACAAACACGATAATCCATTCGAATAAAATAATAATAGCTGCGATAAGCGGCTATTGCTTCGGTGGCGGCTGCGAAATAGCCTCGGCATGCGATTTCAGGTTTGCCTCAAAAGAGAGCAAATTCGCCCAGCCTGAAATAAAATTAGGCATAATACCTGGAGGAGGCGCGACATATCGCTTAAAACATATTGTAGGTACCCAAAATGCAAGGAGGCTAATATTTACCGGCAATACCATAGATTCGCTAACAGCCAAATCCATGGGCTTGTTGGATGAAGCTGTGGATTCAGATGTAATTGAATACTCAAGGAATTTCGCCATGCAATTTGAAAATACCACAGCATTGTCCTTTGCAAAAAAGGCCATAAACTCGCAAATTGATTATGATAGTTCTTCTGAAAGGGAATTATTCGCAGAGTCGTTGCTTACTGAAGAGGCAAAATCGCAAATAAGGAAATTTTTAGACAAGAATAAAAAATAGAGGCGTGATGAGAATGGAGGAAGCATACATAATAAATTCCGTAAGGAGCCCTGTTGGAAAGTTTTTGGGTTCGCTATCAAGCATGAGTGCTACTGAATTGGCATCTAAAGTGGTAGATGGCCTAATCCAAAAATCTGGGATCGATAAGAATAATATAGACAATATAATATGCGGCAATGTGCTTTCAGCTGCAGTAGGCCAGAATCCGGCAAAGCAAATAGTGATGCATTCTAATATTCCCGTGAGCGTTCCTACGCTAAATGTCAATATGGTGTGCGCTTCTGGCTTAAGGGCGGTATCACTAGCGGCCCAGTCCGTCAAGCTCGGAGATGCTAGCATTGTGCTTGCCGGAGGGACAGAGAGCATGAGCAATGCCCCCTATACATTGAAAGGAGTAAGGGACTTCAAAAAAATCGGGGATGTGCAACTTGGGGATTTCTATGAATATGCTTCTAAGTCAGGAAACCTAAAAGGATATTTATTAAAGGACGAAATGATACTCGACGGGCTTTGGGACTGCTATTCGGAGATGCATATAGGCGCCATCGTCGAGAAGATAGGAAAGAAGTACGGCATAACCAGGGAGGAACAGGATTTATTTGCATTAGACAGCCATAAAAAAGCCGCAAAAGCTTCAGACTCGGGCTATTTCGATGAGGAAATAATACCTGTAAAAAACAACGCAGGCGAAACAGTCTACAAGGATGAAGGCATAAGGAGGGACACGAGCATTGAGAAACTGGCATCATTAAAGCCGGCTTTCACTTCCAACGGCACGGTTACCGCAGGCAACTCCTCGCAGCTTAATGATGGCGCTGCATTTTCAATAGTCGCTTCTGCCAGCGCAGTAAAAGAGCTTGGCATAAAACCTATCGCAAAGATAGAATCTTACGCTGATGCAGGAATAGACCCACAATGGTATGGATTATCCCCAATAGACTCGATGAAAAAAGCCCTTCAAAAGGCTAATCTGAAACTCGATTACATTGACCTTATAGAACTAAACGAGGCATTTGCGGTGCAAATGCTCGGCGACATAAAAGAGATGTCCATAGACACTTCGAAACTAAATGTTAATGGGGGCTCCATAGCAATAGGGCATCCAATAGGTGCTTCTGGAGCAAGGCTTCTCTCTACGCTTGTACACGCAATGAAGAACAGGAAAAAGGATTACGGTATTGTATCGTTATGCCATGGAGGAGGAGGTTCTGCATCAATGGTTGTAAGCAGGGTTGATTGAATGACTGAAAAGATATCCGTAATAGGACCAGGCACTATGGGAACAGGCATAATCCAAACTCTATTGCAAGCTGGTTTCAACGTGGTAATGATTGCTTCAAGCGATGCCTCAATCAAAAAAGGCATTGATAAGCTGAATGCATCATTCGACAAGGCAATAGCCAAAGGCAGCATCTCAGAAGAGGCAAAAGATGGAATGATGAAGAATCTAAATACTTCGGCAGACTACTCGGCGATTAAAGGATCCGATTTAATCATAGAAGCGGTTCCCGAAATCTATCAAATAAAATCCGAAGTCTTTTCGAAAGTGCAGGAATACTCTGATAATGCGATAATAGCCACAAACACATCATCGATACCAATATCAAAGCTTTCTGAAAATATTAAGGAAAAAAGCAGTTTTATAGGGCTGCATTTTTTCAATCCAGTGCCTGTAATGAAGCCAGTAGAGCTAATAAAAACAGAATATACGTCATCCAAAACGGAGCGAATAGCTACCGATATAGTGACCAGGGCTGGCAAAATCGTAGTTCCTGTTAACGATTATCCAGGGTTCGTGGCAAACAGCGTACTTATGCCATTCATAAACGAGGCGTCATTGCTTTTGCAAAAAGGGGTAGCTTCAAAGGAAGGGATAGATACAATAGTAAAGCTT
>DAHXOG010000086.1 GCA_027364995.1 Candidatus Mancarchaeum sp. | reverse complement strand
TGGGAGGATTTAGGTATCAGAAAGGAGTATACGCGCAAGGCAATTGAATTGACCATAGATTGGAAAGAGCAGCCGAAATTCGTCGTAGGTTCCGATTATCAGCTGGGCAAGGACTACCAGATGGAGATATTCAAGCTGTCCACATTGGCCAATGTGCAGACCGCATTGCATGCCGCTTCTGAAGTTACAAGAATGAAGAATCCCAAGGTCAGCGAACTCATATACCCGATAATGCAGGCATTGGACGAGGAGTACCTCGGAATTGACCTCCAGTTGGGAGGGCTTGACCAGAGGCACATAATGGCATTCGCAAGGGAGTACATGCCTAAGCTCGGTTACCGAAAGCGTGTAGAATTGATGATGCCATTGGTGACCTCTTTAAAAGGGCCAGGAGTAAAGATGAGCTCTTCCATCCCTGGCACTAATATTAAGGTAAATGCTTCAGAAGAAGAGATAAAGCACAGCATATCGGATGCCTACTGCCCAATTGGCGTAACCGAGGGTAACCCGATAATAGAGATTGCCAAGTTTTTTATACTTCCTAATGATGGCAAATTGCTTATAGTTAGGGACAACAAGTTCGGCGGGGATTTGGAGATAACATCTGCAGAACAGCTTGAAGAGGTTTACAGGAACAAGGCATTGCACCCGTTGGATTTGAAGTCTGCAATGGCTGGTTACTTAATCAAGAGGTTGGCAAGGGCAAGGGAATACTTCGACGGTAATAAGGATCTGCTGCATAGGCTTGGACCAAACTTTGAATAGAGTTTTATATTATGCAGTGTGGTGGCGCATATGCCACCATTGCATTTACTGCGATTTCACTAGCTTGAATCCTATGCCAGTTCCCATCTTTTTGCCATAGCCCAATTCTATCAGCAACAATCCGGCCGGCTCTATGAAGCGTGCCTTTTCCAAGGTACCTACGTCAACTGGGTCCATGCCTATCGACTTCGCAAGATCGATTACGGTTGATTTTGCCTGCTCATCGTCTCCGGCTATGAACGTAGCCAATTTTTCAGATCCCAATGCACCTGTCTTCATGTTCTGGGCGAATATTGTATTGAACGCCTTGACCACCTTCGCGCCCTTTGCGTGCTTTGCTATTTCTTCTGCAGCCGATTCACTAAAGCCCTTTGCCCATCTCCTGTTCTTGTCCAAAGGATTAGATACATCTATTAGTATCTTGCCCTCCTCGCCTTTTTTCATTTCTTTTATCGCGTCCTTTGCATGTTCGTAAGGAACTGCTAATATTATGATTTCCGACTCTTTTGCAGCCTCTTCTATTCTTTTTATATTTGCATTTGGCAATTTGGCCTTTGCCTCAGCAGGATTTCTTGAGCCGTACACTATTTCATTGCTGTTTGAGAGTGCGGCACCTAGATTGCTTGCAACATTTCCGGTCCCTATTATAGCTATTTTCATTAAATCACTGTTATTATATAGCATTTAAAGATATAATAATTTTACATGTGGATAAAAACCAAGGCTAAATCGGTGTAAAAATGAATGGGAATGCAAAAACCGACATTACAGAGGATGAGACTAAGCAGGCTTATAATAAAATAGCGAGCGAGTGGCATAAGAAGCGTATTGACAAAAAAAACTTCTACAACAATTTTCTGGACATGCCAAATACTCTGGCCGTGCTGGGCAACGTCAAGGGGAAGACCGTACTGGATGTGGGATGCGGAACCGGCGTTTATGCAAAGGCATTGCTGAAGAGGGGCGCAGTGGTATATGGCATAGACATATCCGAGAAGGAGATAGAGATTGCCAGGAAGTGGTGCAAGAACGGAAACTTCGTCGTTGGAACGGCTTCGAAGCTGCCGTATCCGGATAAAAGTTTTGACGTAGTGCTCATGGCCCTCATGTTCACGCATTTAGACGAAATGGACAAGGCCCTTGAAGAGGTAAGAAGGGTCCTCAAACCTCATGGGAGGCTAATAGTCTCGGAAGGCAATCCGTTCACTGGCGCAACTGTGCGCATAAAGGGAAAACCTAGGACGTACAGGAGGTTTTATAATTATTTTGATGAGGGCGTTACTCACACAAGATGGAAGATGGACAAATACAACATAAGTATGCCAAGCAGGCGTATAACAATGGAAACCATGCTTAAGCTTTTTATAAAGCATGGATTTGCCCTAAGGAACTACAAGGACTCCAAACCAGTATATGAAGGAAAAAAGGTACATAGTGCTGGCTATAGCTTTACCAGTGTCGTGCCTTTTTTTATGGTAATGGATTTTATCATGCTGAGCCCGAAAGAAAGAAGGCAGCTTTTCAGCTGAATTGAGATTAATGATAAGTTGATAATTGCGCTCCTTGATATGTTTTGGCTTTTTTGACTGAAGTATAGTATTTCGCATTATACACGCATTACGCTAATCCCGAATCCATTTTAGAACTAATGCGGATTTGAATTAAATGGCTTGGTTTTGCTGGATGACAACATCCCTATCTGTACAAGATATCTGTGTAGGTAGATTAGGAAAGCTATCGCTATTATGGTAGATGGCAGCCATATAATAATCTCTCCAAGTGCTTGTGAAAATCCAAGCAGAACGATTTCTATTGTAATAAAGTCGAGTATACCGTCAACGTAGGAATGTGCCAAAACTGCAATAATGAAATTTCTTGCCCACTTGCCTTTTTTAAGCCCATTTTTTAGGAACGCAGCAGTGCCGGTATGGAACATCATTGAGAATGGAGCCTGAAGTACTATTCCTATTATAGTTATGCTTATCGCCGCTCCTGCCACGCCAGAGGCAAGAAGCGCAGGCAGAAGCCCAAACACGAAAATTGCTATGTCGACTATTGCAAACCCGAATCCGATCCAATGCGCTACTGAGTCCTTATTGTATTTTACTGAAATTAGCTTCATGCCTTCCTGCCATAGGCCAGCCATCAGTCCAAGATAAGCTGCAATGAGCAATGGATCCGACTTCTGCAATGTGACATACATGGAATCCGTGGCAGCCAAGCTCTTCACAGACAGGAAAATGCTTAGAAGAGGGATTTGCTGGAATATGGATTCAATAAAAACGGCCAATGCCATTGCTCCG
>DAHXOG010000085.1 GCA_027364995.1 Candidatus Mancarchaeum sp. | reverse complement strand
CTTTTTGTTTTGGTGATGGCGCCATTTTATTACTTTTTGCATACGACCCCAACTTCGACAATACATGCTGCAAATGGTATCGCATACCTTGTATTTATAATAACAACGATAATCGTTTTGGCCGCTTCTGTAGAAAAATCCAGGCTTAAGAGTTTCAAGTCATTGATTCCGGCGTCAATAATATTTGTATTATTTTTTGTGGAATTAAATTCCGTGCAGTACCTGATAATGCTTGCTGTTATGGTATTGCTTTTTTATAGCATAGACAAATGGTATGCATTTTTGCCTTTAGGAATCGCAGCGGCATTGCAGGAGCTTCTTTGGGTGCCAGTATTATTTGCACTTGTTTATATAGCTGCAAAACGCGGATATCTGAAAGGCTTAAAGAATGCAGTAGGCGCATTACTGGTCTTTTTATTGATAAATGGATATTTTATACTTGAAGGGCCATTGATTTTTATAGATCATGTTTTCGCCCCGGTGAATTCGAACCTCGTACCGTACCTTTTGTCACCAATACCATGGCTTTTGACCTCTTATTATCCGATATCAGTACATGGCTTGGAATATTTGTTTTATCTTTCGATCATGATTGGGATGGTATTGGTATATGTTTCCAAGAACAAGCTTTTGATAGCGGTAATGAGCTTAATGGTGTACTTATTCATCTATCACTCGTTTGCTTCTTATCTTGTTATGATGATCGCAATAATCTTCATAATACTTTTAGTGGATGAGCCCATCAAAGTAGTTAAGCACAAACGCGTATCCGCTTCGATGAAGAATAAGAAAGCTATAAGGAATCAGAATAACGCGTTACATTTAGGCCATATTGCGCTGTTAGCTATGATAATCTTGATGCTTGTCTTCGTCATTTATTTCCACAATGCGTACCTTAACGGATTCAATATAGCCACGTCTTATAATGGCATAGCACAGAATGGAACTAGCATCGGACTTGTGGTTTATGACAATGGCAACCTTTCACACAATATTAGCGTAGCAGAAGCATTCTACAACAGAACCGTAAGCGGTACAATAGGCTTTAATTCGAACGAATCTGACATTATAATAAACCAGAGTTCCTGTAATTCCGAATGCATGAAGAATAATTATATAAATTATAATATTATGCATGTAGAGAGCCATAAGGCATACAGCATAAGGCTTTCCATACCGGAAAATTCGACCGAAGTGAGGTGCATCATATATACAAATGGATACTTTTACTTGTGCCCTGCTTTAACAATAAGCTGAATGCCCATATGGTTTAAATAGCTTTGATTTTGATATAAAATGTGTTAATTATGAAGAAGGCGTTTTTCTTATTAAACAATGTAGGGTTGCTTGGATTTGATGCTTATGACGGATTGATGTTATATGGAATGCTGAAAGCGCCAAGGCCAAAAACCGATTATGCCATATTGCATGTACATGGATTGACAGGAAGTTTTTATGGGAGCAATAGCATACCCGATATAGCAAAAAAGGCAAATAATAAAGGCATAGCTTTCATGTCAATACTTACCAGAGGAAGCTATGTAGTTGAAGAATTCAGCTATGCTGACAAAAAACGCCTTTTGGCAGGAGGAGCTTTGGAAAGGTTCGAGGATTCGGTTTATGACATAGAAGGAGGGATAAAGGCTTTGCTTGATATGGGTTATTCTAAGATATTTATAGAAGGCCATAGCACTGGATGCCAAAAGCTGCTTTACTACATGAATTCAAGATTTTATAAAAAACACATCAAGAATATAGCAGGTATATCGTTAATTTCGCCTGTTGATGATTACAGCTATGATTTGCATAAGCTTGGAGAGAACAGGTATTATAAAAAGATTAAGCTGGCTAAGAAAATTAAGGGTAAATCCCTTTTCATGCCCATGGAAAAAGGACATGCGCATGATGAGCTGATTGGTGTAAATAGATTTTTGAGCACAGCATTAAAAACAAATCCGGAAAGCAAGGCATTATACTACCATGGTAATTTGGCTTACATATCGGGCATAAAGGCACCGCTTATGGCAATCTTCGGCTCGAATGATGAATATATGGTAGACACTTCGCCGCTTGAGGCATTAGAGCTTATTAAAAGCAAGTATACCGGCAGATCAATTGAAACTAGGATAATTAAGAATACAGGCCATACATTCAGGGGAAAGCGCGAAGAGCTTGCTAATGCACTTGTTAACTTTTATTCCATGCTAAAGCGCAAGTAGATTACGCGCCGCGCACCTTATCTTGTCAATATCTCACATCCGTCCTTTGTTACCAACAATGTGGCCTCGAATTGCGCAACCTGTGATCCGGAAAGCTCAACCAGTACAGGATGGGATTCTATGGCTCCTATCTTCTCAAGCTCTGCAAGTGCGGAGTAAAGCTCGAATTTGCTATTTATATTGCTTGAAAGCCATCTGGCAGCAAATGGTTCATGGGGCATGCCATTCTTGATTAATTCCAAAAGCTTGCGCGACGCAGTAAGCCTTGGCTGCATTTGGTCACCGATGTAGCTGTATATCTCTTTGGTATCGCCGTTTGCGACAAGCCCTTTGCCATTTGGCATGGTAGCGAATGGCTCTATGGCTATGACCATTCCCTCCTCTAAAATTTCATCATCCCCATTGTCATAATTAGGTATGAACGGCTCGTCATGGAGTTCATGTATTCCCACCCCATGGCCTCCAAGGTTTTTTATTGGCTTGAATCCCTTCTTTTCTATGGTTTCGGCTATTGCTTTTCCTATATCCTTTACGCTTACTCCTGCTTTCACTACGGATATCGCATTTTCAAGCGCTTCTTTTGAAGCTTCTGAAAGCTTCGAGTATTCTCCGGACAAATCAACCGTCAATGCGCAATCCCCAAGCACGCCGTTTTTTGCCGCGCCGAAATCGACTTTTACCAATCCCGAATCCGGGAATACGGATTCGTCCGCATATGATGGGGTATAATGGGCTGCATTGCCACCTATTGAAAGATTTATAGGGAACGCGATCTCGAAACCTTTTTCCCTTACGTATTTTTCCGAGTTCTCTGCCACTTCCAACAGGCTTTTGCCTTTCAATATCTGGCTTTCCGCGAATTTTATCGCGGAATACGAAACACCGCCAACCTCTTTTGC
>DAHXOG010000084.1 GCA_027364995.1 Candidatus Mancarchaeum sp. | reverse complement strand
ATCAGCTATCCTCATTTCGGCACTAATGCTGCAAGCTAATTTATCATATGGCAATACTGTTGTAATAAACGCCTCCCTTAACGATGTATGCCAGTTCGCAATACATCCTGGAAATTCCACCGTATATCCTTTGCTTTCGAATATGTCCGTGGCTTTCATCGGAGACAGCCTTGCCAATTGCTCTATATCAGAAATCCCAGGAACAATTGACGTATATTATTCAAACGGCACAACAGTGCTTAATTCCACATCAATATTTCATAATTTCACTAATGCATCAACGCAATATGATTTTCCAATATCATTTAACGGTATACCTAAAGGCAATTATACTGCCAAGATAACATTATCCGAAACCTCTAATTACAGCAATTCTACAACAATACCTCTCAGGCTATTGCCTCCTCCAAGCATAATAGAAAGCAACATGATTGTAGGGAATGTCAGTTATGGCATCCCATTGCCCATATCAATAAAGCTGCACAACAATGGCTCTTTTGCATCAAATCCCGTAACATTATCTGTAAGGATAAATGGAACATCCAAATTCGCTTTCAACTATGCGATAAGCGCATTAGCCCCAAACCAGACACTGCCCGTAATCTTATCATTAAGCAATGTTACAAACACTCCAGGCCCATATAAGATATACATTTATTCTTCCTTTACCCAATACGGAAGGAAATTCCAATCGAATGTGCTGAGCGCAAACTACAGCGTTCCAGCGCCTCCTGCACACTCGTCTCTCCCAAAGAACAGAACAACAACTCCAATACTAAAACCTCCATATCTGGAGATAACTACAGTGCCCATATATTCGTCATTGCCATACGGCACATCGGCAGTATCGACCTTAGGGCTCAAAAACGTAATAAACCAGTCAATATCGGTATCACTCAGCATAAACAGCACATACTCTAACTTAATGAGCCTGTCTGCCACGTCCCTGCTGCTAAAGCCGAACCAGACGGAGCTATTGCAGGTCTCGGCCAACGGCAAAACCAACAAGCCTGGCAGCTACGTCGTTCCAATAAGCATAAATGCAACACTTGCAAACGGCACATCATCAATCACCACGGAATACGTATCTTTCGACATATACAACAAAACCAATTCTACGGCAATAAGCGATAACGTCAATCTCCAGAACGATACGTCCTCTGCGCTAGGCACGATAACAGTCACTGGCAGCGCCAACCAGAGCCTTAAGAATACCACCCTGCTTACCATAATACCGAAAGCGCTTGTATCAAGCGAGAACGACATAAACGCATACGGGCTGCCAAATAACGTCAAGATAGTCAACAGTTCATACTACATCATATGGAATATAAGCAGCATACCCGCTTCCAAGAAGGTTATAGTGTATTACACGATTAAAAACCCCGTAAGCCAGTCACTGCTAAAGGATGTGCAAAGCATACTATATTCTCCATCATCAATACCATTCAATAAGCTTCTGAAAGTAACGAGCATATCCGTGCCTACGCTTTTTACCAATACATCCGGACTAGTCAACATATCCGCAATATATACCGGAGTACTGCCAAGCTCCGTATTGCTTTATATAGTGAGCTCATCCGGGCTAAGGGCAATAAATGCATCATATAGCCAGGGCGTTGTGCCTAACCAGCAATTGCGCCATTCATTCAAGTTGTCCGCTGGCCAAGTGCCCGGGACATACTTGATATACCTTTACGCATCCGCAGCAGGCATAAATTACAATTATACGATTCCGCTTCTTGTCGAGAAGCTTGTGCCATCAACCACCATTTCAACTGTCGTGCCCATTCCAGTTAAGGTAAACCATTACTATTATTACGGGGCATACGCAATAATTGCGATAATAATCATAGCAATAGCGACATACGCTGCATACAAACGTGTGAACAAGCCGAAATACAATCCTAAGGTTGCCAAGGAGCTGGAAGAGATAAAGAACATTGAAAGGTCTAAAAAATAATCACGGGATAAAATGTCTAAAACCCTTAAAATTGCGATTGCGTCTACAAAAGGAGGAGTAGGAAAAACCACCATAGCGGTAAACCTTGCAGTCGCATTGAGCGTTGCGGGGTACAAGACCTTGCTATTCGAGCTTGACAGCATAAACTCAGGCATAAGCTATTACCTTGGCACGATAGAAAACGGCTCTGAACTGAAAACATACAAGCCCACGGGGCTGGATTATTTCCCTGCCAAGGTATCCGAAGATGCAGATATAGATATGTCGGCACGGCTTGATTCTACACTAAAAAAATCGGAGTACGACATAGCAATCATAGATACGCCTCCTTCAAGCAAGCGCGTGCTTGATTACGGCTTTGATGCCGCCCTTGTAATAATAAATCCGGACGAGCAGTCGTGCGCGGCCGGGATATTGACAAAGGACCTTCTCGAATCGAATAACGCAAAATGCAACGTACTCCTAAACAGGAGCATACAAAAGCCTTATGCACTTAGCGAAGGCGAAATAGAGGAGATATTCGGCGCGCCTTTGATTGCAACAATAAATGAAGATCCTAACGTAATGAAAAACTTGGCCTCACATATCCCAGACTATCTCTCCACAGAGACACAGGGTTTCAATTCTCAAATAGAAAAGGTCGCCAAGGTATATGCCGCCATGGTGGATGAAGACTATGCACAGAGATTCCAGAAATCGGAGAAATCGCTAAAAGCGATAAGGAACGGGATTAAGAAATCACTTAAGAAATGATCAAATGCGCGATAATGCATACAAATTACAGGATAAGCTTGTGGGGCATGGAAAGCTGAAGCAGCAAAGCGCAATGGAATTCCTATTAACATACGGCTGGGCGATACTTCTTATAGCGATTGTGCTGTCAGCCCTTTTTATAGTCGGTTCATTGCAACCGAGCATACCAAGCACATGCCTCCCTAATGACGGCTATCTGTGCAATTCCCCTGTAATGAATACCAGCGGCTACCTCGCCGTAAAATTCGGCACAGTAAGCATGGATAACTTAGTAGTAACCGGCACTGGGTGCTCCACAGGCAACATAGTCCCGTCAAACATAAGCAGTGAAAATCTGCCTTTGTCCTCTGGACAGGTAAAGGCCCTTGTTTTCAAATGCCCTGTGTCATCGCACTCAATAAATTCCCATTTTACCGGAAC
>DAHXOG010000083.1 GCA_027364995.1 Candidatus Mancarchaeum sp. | reverse complement strand
AAAGGATAATTTCGTGCACGAAAAGATCTATATAACGGATAATTACGCCATAACTGGAAGCGCGAACCTTACATATTCAGGCATGCACAAGAATACTGAAAGGATCGGAATTGTAGAAGACAAAAAGGAACTTTCCGAATTGAAAGGGCATTTTGCCGAGATGTGGAAAAAGGGTTCTTGAAAATAATCATATATGGATTTTCTGCGGAAGTACCATGCAAAAATTTATAAATAGTGATTTGGTATAGTATTTATGCGGCCAGAACATAAGGTTAATATATTTGAAGAAACAGGTATTTATAATGGTAGTGGTATGGGTGGGGGACACATATCCAGCCATAGGGGACAGGCAGCTATCGAATACCTTATAACCTATGGCTGGGCAATATTGATAATTGTAGCCGCATTAGGAATGCTTTATTTTTATGTTGGGGTGCCTATGAGCATTCAACCCAATACATGCGACTTTGTAGTGGGAGTATCATGCAGCAATTACAACGTTGCAATGGTTTCAGGCTCAAAGAGTACTGCAAATGTAAGCTTGATGATGGAAAACCCGCAGTATTACCCGATTAAGGATCCGGTAATGACAGTTAGCATAAGCGGAAAAAATTATACAGCTGCATGCAGCCCTGCTTTTGTAAATCCTGGCGCTACCTTCGTATGCGCCAGTAATATACTTGACAATTTCGGAAGCCACCTCAAAGCAAATGTTTACATATCGGAATATAACTGTGGCTTGAGCAAGTATGGCGAATTTAACGGTACATGTGCGGATCCCCCAATGCAGATATACAAAGGCTTATTGTATGATACATTTAATAAGAACATAACGGTATTGCCTACGCGCATAGCTGTGGTGCCACAGACGCAGACATTGGCGGTCGGATCGGACGAATATGTTAACAGCAGCTTTGATTTCGTTGGAGTTCCAACACCTTCCGTAACCCTTAATTACACACTTAACAATACCGATGCAAGGTTTCAGAACGGCAAGGGCTTTACTGGTTCATCGGAAGTCGCAAGCGATAGGTTATACGCGTTGCACTCTGGCACTGTGGAAGTGACGGTTTCTTACGACGGATACAGTGCAAATGCCATAATTACAATAAGCTGATTTTGATATTTTTAATCTCGACAATCGGATACCTTAAAAGTAAAAAACCCTTTTTATTATGTGTTTTTCTAAATTTATATTAGAAAGTTCCGCAAAACCTATAAATATAAGATAAAATCACTAGATATGTAGCGAATAGCTAAAGTTGATTCCATATGGAGTCCAAACAAAAAATTGTAGAAGATGGGGAATGCAAACAAGAATGCGCAGAGGATATATGTGACATACAGGAATTGGAGCAGACCTTTGCAGAAGAGCTTGCGGAAGAGATTAATGGAGTGGATTTCGGGCCCATGATAACGGCTCTGATAAATGAAGATGTGGACCAAAATACAAAGGCTGCAATATGCAACGTTATAGCCAGGAATGCTATACATATAGTGAAAAGGGCTGACGTGATAAGGAAAAGGAAGCAGATAAGGTTTGGTCCAGCAGCAGTAGTAATAGCTGCAAAGGAATGATACAAGCAAATATGCAAGTAAATACGGTGCCGCGTTTGCGGCACCTCTTTATTCCTAAGTTTAATTGTTTTATTCATGCTATTTCTTTATTCTTATTTTTATTCTTACCCAATATTTTTATTTGACATAATAAAAAGCGAAAGCCATTTTAAGCTTGTTGGCAAAACTTATTCGTACATGTGCTTATTATAAGAGCGATCGTAGTCTAGCCTGGTAGGACTTTGCCCCTCCAAGGCAAAAACCCGGGTTCAAATCCCGGCGATCGCACCTATGCTTAAATCTTCCTTGTTTACGGAAATATATTCGCTTGGATTATATTACGCTTATTGTCTAACCGCTAATACGTCTTTTATAAATACCCGTTGAAGTCCATCCGATACACATGATGGTATATAAAAATTTGGCAGAATCCATGACCGAAGGCAAAGCAGTAGTAAGGACTGATCCGAAGATAGGCATAAACAAATTGGTTATAGAGGCTCCGCAGACGTATTTCAGTTATGTCGAGATTGCAAACGCGTTAAACAAAAGGCTTAAAATAGGGGAAAGACCTATTGACCCCAATAAAATAAAAAACGGGCTTGGGATAGAGAGGATGAGGATGCCAACCTATTCCCAGTCAAATGCCACAATGGCGGCAAATGCATTATATTCGTTTATAAAAAACGTGGACTCCGATGATTATGATAGGGAAAAATTCTTTTCCGATAAACTTACCAATATTTTTTACGCCACGGAAAGCAATCCGGATTTTAGCAGGCCAGAGGCCGAGATTGCGCTAGGGATGGTTTATTCCAAGCTTTTGGATGAGAATGAATCCAGATACAGGCCATATGTGGAAATGCTGAAGAATGCAAGCGTATCGCAGAATACATTCGCATGCGCCGGCGCAGGATTAGCGCTGTCGAGCGCCGTAAGCAATATATACATGAATAACAGCCAGGGCAGCAGGAGATCTGCGATAGTGCTTTCAACTGATACAGCAGTATACGAAAGCAAAAGGGCACCTAATGCGGAGACCACGCAGGGAAGCGCGGCGACATTGATGTGGATAACCGCAGATCCGGAGTTAGTTGCAGTGGATTACAAAGCGGGTTATGGGAGCTTCAATCTACCTGTACCGGATTTTACCAAATTCGGATTTGATACTCCAATAGTGCACGGGAAATTTTCCGAAAAGGTCTATGTTTATGCGGTCGCCATGGCGCTTGAGAATCTCGAGTCAAAGCATGGCTTAAACGCTAATCCGCTAGGGCAATATAGAAGCAGTATGAACTTTTTTATAAGCCATGTACCGTTCCCGAAACAGGCCAAGTATTTCGCCAGCTTTTTGTACGAGCATTACCTCAAAAATTACGAGCACGATAAATTTATGGAAATGCAGAGCAGAGAATCGCTGGGCTACAGCCCTATAGATGATAAAAGCTTGACTGCCATTTTCACTGAAAAATTCAGAAATTTTAGAGGGGAGCATGATGATGATATAGTTAATTACATAGAAAGCGATGCCGGGATAAACGCTTACTGGTCGTGGCTCTCAAAGCTTAGAAGCCAACCGGAATTCGAGAGCTTTTTGGATAGACTTAGGATAAATGATGCGCTCAAGCTCCCTTCCCAGATAGGAAACTCGTATACAGGATCGACAATAGCGGCTGTCGCAAGCCTTCTTAAAAGCGGTAATGTGGATTATGGGGAT
>DAHXOG010000082.1 GCA_027364995.1 Candidatus Mancarchaeum sp. | reverse complement strand
GGCCGAATATAACCGACATTATTCCGTCATTATTAAGCGTAGGACTTTTGCACAGGAATCCGGATGACGCTACACATGCCGTGCCTATCAATGAACTGCTGCTGAAAACTCCAAGAGAGAACAATGCTGCGAGAACAATTGCGATAAGAAGTATCGCCCAGCCGTATGTCATCAGGTACTCCATTGCTGACTGGGATTTTATTGAACGCATATTGCAAACCTTTTATTATCAATGTTATTGATTGCAAAAAGATTAAATACGCTTTACTTTTATTATGCTTATTGTTTTTGCAATTACTTTTATGCTCTGAAATTATAAGCTATTGCTAATCCGACATTTTTTTATATAATGTTATATTGCACTTTTTGCGGTTGGCTTTTATCGCATGGATAAAGAGTGTAATATTTACGACTCGCATTTTATGAAAATATGTAGGAATAGAAGTTAAAATGAAAAAAAGAATAGAAAAAGAAAGCAGCTGCTTATTTCGGAGGCTGCTTCTTTGTCTTTATTATCTTTACCTTTGCAGGTGTAAGCATTACCTTGTCCATGCCCAGCTGCCCTATGTCGCCGTTAATTTTGGTTATGTACTCCTTAAGCTTTGATATTAGCTCCTTGCGCGTGTTCTCCCTCTTCATTAATTCGGATATATCCGCGATTATTATGTTCTTCTTGTCAAGCTCTGCCTCTATCAGCGCTATATCAGCCTCTTCCCTTAATACTACTGGCTTAACATAGAAATCCGCCGGCTCGTTCATGACGTCCACGTTAGCCATTTCTTCGGAGTTCATATACTCTTCTATGTCCAATTCCTTAGAAGTACCAAGACCTTTTCCAAACTTGTCAAATAAACCCATTTAGTCACCTATAGTGCTTAATCGCCTTTTATAGCTATTCAATGTTATTCCTTTTAAATCTTTCTGTATTCCTGAATCTGTTGTCATGAAACTTTTTTGTTTTGCAATCTTCTTTAAAAAACCGATGCCATTATGCCGTCGATTACGAACACGATTAGACAATGCATTGCGGCATAGCTGATGCATTGTATGCGAACTGATTGGCAGGTTCGCATGCCTTTATTGTAAAGGTATTTATATGAGATTGAGGTAAGTTTTAAAAATATGTACTTGTATTCTTATCCTGATGATATACTTAAAGCGCGTATATGACAAGGTTGACGTTAGGGACGGAACACGCATATTGATAGACAGGCTATGGCCGAGAGGGGTAAGGAGGAGCACCTCGAATATAGACCTATGGCTCAAGGATGTCGGCCCGAGCGACGAATTGAGGAAATGGTTTGCACACGAGGCTGACAAATGGCCTGAATTCAAGAAAAGATATGAGAGCGAGCTTAAGGATAACCTTGCATTCGAGAAGCTTGTCGATATTGCGCTAAGCACGGATCCCATAACACTGCTTTATGCTGCAAGCGACAGGGAGCACAATAATGGCGTGGTGCTTCTTAAGGTGCTTACCAAGAGGGTGGAAAGGGTAAAGAAGATGCAGGATCATCAAGCATAGATTTTGTAATGCTCTTTCATCATGCATCTGTTCATGACAAAAAGCAGCCCGTTTTCCTCTGCTATCTTTTTGGCCTCTTCGCTGAATATGCCCTCCTGCAGCCATAGCGCCTTCGCCTTTATCTGCACGGCCTGCCTTGCTATTTCAACAGCCTCCGCCGATGGCCTGAAAACATCGACCACATCTACCGGCTCCTTTATTTCAAGCAGATTCTTGTATGCCTTTTCTCCCAGTATTGTATCGGCGCTTGGATTTACGGGTATTATCTTATAGCCTGCATCCTTCAGGTACTGTGGCACGTCGTGGCTTGGCTTGCCTTCATTCCTAGAGCACCCCACAACAGCTATGACCTTAAAGCTTGAGAGTATCTTGCGCGCAACATCCTCTTCCTCGTCTTCAATGCTCATCGTACAACCCCTATGTTATTCCGCGTACTTATATGCAACCATATGCATTCAACTAATTTAGATTTTTCTTATTAATATTAATGGGGTTAATATGGAGAATTATGATTTTGTAGTTTGCGGAGGCGGCCCTGCAGGCGTAGGCGCCGCTTTTTCAGCGGCGAACCTAGGGCTTAAAACGGCGATAGTTGAAAGGCATTTCATGCTTGGTGGGAATTGGACAAACGGCTATGTTCTCTCGGTATTGGGCATGTACACATACGATGGCAATGAAAAGATAGTCGGAGGCATAGCGGATGAGATAGTAGAAGAATTGAAGAATACCGGAGGAACAAAAGGGCAGGCCGGGAATTTCGTGCCATTCAGGCCTGACGAGATGAAGGCGATGCTTTCGATGCTGGCAAAAAAGAAGGGCATTGATGTGTATTTTGGCAGCCTCGTCAAGGGAGCCAAGATGGACGGCAAATCGATAAAATCCATTTATGTTTCAGGAAAAACCAATATAGAGGTACAAGGCAAGTTCTATGTCGATTCTACGGGAGATGCAGACATTGCGTTTTACGCAAAGGCAAAGACAGTTAGCGGGATGGAGAACAAGGGCTGGCACCAGGAGGCAACACTTCCATTCAGGATAGGCAATGTTAATGAGGAGAAGATGATCCTGTTTGCCATCGAGCACCCGGATCTTGTATCTGTAAAGGTAAATGATAGCGGTTCGCTTGAAAGATTAAGGATTTTACCTAAATTGGTAAGCATCGCAAAGGAAAAATATGGGCTTTATTTGCCGTCTACAAACGCCGAATTCATGTTCAATACCAGCAAGAAGGGCGAATTTATTTGCAATGCCACACACGTGGACATAAAGGATTTTACAGGCAGTAAGGAAATGGCGGAAAAGATAGAGGATGCAAGGAAGCAGGTTATCTCGTCGATGGAGGTCCTTTCTAAATACATCAATGGCTTTGAGGATGCGTACCTAATGGATTCCGCGCCGTCAATAGGCCTTAGGGAGACGAGGAGGGCAGTAGGCGAATATGTACTCAAGCAAGACGATGTCTTAAACAACGCGAGATTTGACGATGCAATAGCAAGATGCGGGCACCCTATAGAGGTCCATGATCCGGAAAAAGGCGTTCTTTACACCCACCTTAAGGGAGGAGATGGCTCTTGGTACAATGTGCCTTATAGGTCCATAGTAGTAAAGGATGTTGATAATTTATTCGCGATTGGCAGATGCCTGAGCGCGGAATTCTATGCGCAGGCGAGCGCAAGGGTTACAGGAACCGCGATGGCCATGGGACAGGCTTCTGCTACCGCAACCAAAATTGCGATAGACAAAGAGCTGATTGCAAAAAACGTTCCAATAAAGGAGCTCCAAACGCTTTTGAAAAAGAACGGAGCCATAATCTGA
>DAHXOG010000081.1 GCA_027364995.1 Candidatus Mancarchaeum sp. | reverse complement strand
CTTTTCAATCTCTCCGGTGATAAACTTTTCTATGGAAGAGTCGCCATTGCTTATTACGCTTGACATATATCTCCTTTCGGAAGGATCCTTGGAATTGAATGTTATGATTGTGGTTGCGTTCTCGATCATGTCCCTTGGGAGCTTTGAGCCCATATGCGTTGAGACTATCATACCTATCCCATATTTCCTGCCTTCCCTTACTATTCTTTTCAATATCCCGGAGCTTGAATCGTAATCATTCAATATCAGGTCAAGCTCGTCTATCACTATATAGTTAGATAGCTTGTGGGTTATTGGCATGCTCCTCATATGGTTATAGAGCCTTGAAAGCATCTCGTGCATGAATATGTACCTTGCAGTGTCATTACGGATCTGGTCCATTGCAACGCACGCTACTCCGTTGAAAAGCTCGCCGGAATCCATACGTCCTGAGCTGAAATAATTCGCAATCGGGTAAAGCTTGTTCATTATGCTTACAAGCCTGACCTTTTCGGTTGTGGATTTGGAATTCGCTATAAAAAGCCTTAATTCATTGATCAGGTCGCTGAAGCGCGGGTTTTTGCCCATATGGCGCTGGTCCATGGAACGCATGCCTGATTTTGTGTATATGTAGCGCAGACATGAGTGCATCAGGTTTGCCTGTATATACCCAAGCCCGAATACATTGGAGAAAAGCGATGTCAGTTCCTGTATGCGTTCCCCTGCGCTTAGCCCGTCAAGCGCGAATATATCCATGCTTTCGCCCAATGGGCTTATTATCTTGCCGTTGAGTGTCTTGGCCAAATCGTAATGCTCGCTCTGCGAATCGAACATCAGGATATTTATGTTGCAGCTTGAAAGCTCGCTGACAAGCTTTTTGAGTATTGTGCTTTTGCCGTTTCCAGAACCACCAGTTATTACTATATGCGGAGAGCTATACTCCCCAGGGCGAATGAAAAGCCTGCCTCTGGCATTTTTCCATGCTATGCGCTCTTTGGGGTCGTTATAACCATTTGCGTAGATCGTCTTCTTTATAGGATAAGCCAGGGCTATACCTACGTTAAATTCGTCGTTTGAAGGCACATATGTATTTTTTCTCAGAATATTTTTTAAAAAATAAAGCAAACCATTAAAGCTGACGCTATTATTTTTGTTTAAAGCCATTTTTACACCCACATAACTTTAACTTTTAGAGAATTCGAAGCATTCTCCATAATGCGCTTAATCGTTGAAGAAAGCGAGCTTATGCAGCATTGCTTGAGCTTGGATACTATTTTCATTGATTCTTTTTTGTAATTGTAGCAATATTGTTCTAGGCAGTTGCATTTCAGTTGCATTTGTTCAATGATAGCGCCATCATTGGTGCCAATGTGCATTTCCATGAAAGTTCAATTCATTGAATGCTTTATATACTTTTTTAATAAAACTTCTAATGCTTACGTGAATAGTGCCAGGGTGGCAGAATCTGGTAACGCGCCGGTCTTGAGTTTTCAAAACGTCAAGAGCTGATTAGTGATGTAATGGCGCGACAGGTAAACCGGTGCCCGCAAGGGCTTTAGGGTTCAAATCCCTACCCTGGCGAACCTTATAGGACAAGGTTAACAAGTTTGCTTAGGCTGCATATATGCAAAGCACTAATACAGTGCTTTCGAGTGCGCATTTGCAGCGTATCTGGCATACTTATCCTTCGATTCGCTTCTTAACAGATTCTTGATTGAGGCCTTTTCGTTCTCGTCCTTTAATCTGTTGAGCTTGCTTAGTACCGAGCCATTCTCGTTCTTGAGATTCAATTGAATGCCAAGCTTTTGATTGTACGGAACGCGCCATAGCATATCGCAGATGTCTGATTCCTTATACCCATACTTTTTAAGCTCGATTTTTAGCTTGTCGGGCCTTTTAGGCATCTTATCAATCAATAGTACAAGGCAATAATCCTTGCTCGCATCGCTCTCCTTGAAGCGATGCATATTCTCTATAAACCTTTTATCTACAAAACGCTTGCCATGTGGCTCCAGGAGCACTTGCCTGTTCTCGTGCTTGTAGCTTAATACGAAATCCGGAGTATAAGTTATAGTGTTGCCATCATGATCAAAATAGAATTTAAGGGTTTTATATGAGAAGTCGATGTTCATGATATTGAGCATTACTGCAACATTGGCCTCAAACTGGGAAGCGAATATTATGTTTTTTGTTTCCATCATTTCAGAAGCTATGCTTTCCCATATCTCCAAATATGCACCCCAAAGGCAATGCTACGCAATCCCGATTTTATGCAACCCCGTACCACAATAGCTATTGTATATATGCCTTTTTATTGGTTAGCTTTTCTACAATAGTTTTAGGTAATGTCGTCCCTTAAGATTGTGGCTAGCGCTGCCTTAACATCATTTAACTCGCCTTTTGGGAAGTCCAATTTCCCTATAAGGAATATGCCCAGGTCGTCATACCTTAAGACCTCAAAGGTATTTTGACCTGATCTGCCGCTAGCATATCCGGCATTCTTTATCATTTCGTCAATCTGCATTGAAAAAAGATTCATTGAGAGCTTATGGTATAGTGGCTCTGTTTCTATAATCTTCCAGTAGCTTGACTTTTTATTGAAGGTTATGCTAAATCCTGTGACGCGCCCGTTTACCGATTTTTCAGTAGCTATTCTAGGCCATGAGGGGGTAGGCTCACTGGCTATATAATTTGCAATTGTATAGATGCACCCACGCAATAACAATTCGTTCTTATTATTGAAAAGCAATAGCTTTTTTGTTATTGATTTTATGCTATTACTTTTTGGTTCCTTCGTGTAAGTCTTATAATGATTTATAAACTTATCAATAGTGTCGTTTGCAGTATTTGCCTCTTTTAGCGAGGTAGAAATTTTGGAGTAAAGACCTTTTGCGTCTGTTCTGCTTTTGATAATCTTGGATATTTTTGATGCAGCTTCGGATATGTCCTTATCATCCATTTTGGCATACGCCTTTCTGCTTATATAAAGAAGCATTTTTGATATAGGCTCAATATCATCCATTAAATTATGTTCCAAGTTTCTGGTTATTATACCCCAGTTAATGTCAACGATGGGGATATTTGGATTTAACGATAAATCTTCCCTTATGCATTTTAGCTCAAATTTTTTGTCTTTTATTGAGTTTGTTACCTGAATTAGCTCTCCCAAGAGATCGAAGCTTTTTTTATAATATTTTATTGTTTCGTTAAGCTCTTTGGCTGTAACCAGATTGAACTGATATTTTGATTTTTGGAGATGATAGATTACAACGTTTGAAAGCTTTGAGACTAGTCCAATGCTTTCCTCTGCTTCGATGGACCTAGCAGTATTTGATTCGCCAAATGCTTGTTTATCCACCTCCAATTTCACATATTCTTTTTTCATGCAAAAC
>DAHXOG010000080.1 GCA_027364995.1 Candidatus Mancarchaeum sp. | reverse complement strand
ATTCCATACAATCCTTAGATACTATATATACCTTCTAATTTATATACATATGCTTCTATCAAATTGCAAGGCATTCGCATTCATCCCACGATTGGAAATCGTGGGCTTTCTGCTAATCATTCTGTAAACGAAATAATATTGAGCCATAATAATGAAAAGGGATATGTTATTGACATACTTGAGGAACTTGACAAAAATGGTTTTACAGGTGAAAGCCTTCTCAGATTATACCATATTTGCGACAATGATGTTGAAAGGATAGCATGGTACATAGAGAGGGGAAAGCTTGAAATGTTCCGCAATGAAAAGAGTGCTGAAGAATTTTGATTATGGCTTTAGTTTCTTTTCCTTATATTTTTCTTTTCTAATTTTTACCTTACTTGCATTTTAGCAGCTTTACAAATATGCGCTGATCCTTTTCTGCATTATTATTTCCCTTAGCAGCCTGCTGTTAGCGATCCAGTTGGCCGGGCTTATCTCCATCTTTTGCGATATGAACCTAAGCATGTCTGTTGTATCGTTTAGTATTGTCGGAGCTGTCTCCAAGGTTTCGCGCACATGCTCGCGCACGTTCCATACGCCCACTGGCATTATATAGCCTTCGTGAACCTCCCTCAATATTAAGGCCATTGCCTGCTTTTTCATTCCCTGAAGCTTCTCAGTTGTTGCCAATCTTCCTGAATAATAGCAGCCTCCTATTTCCGCATATTCCTTCCTGCCCTTGTAGCCTTCGTATGACCCATATATAGAAATGCTTTTTCCGTCGGCATTCCAAACGGTTTTCGGATAGAATGCTTCTATGGATTCGTATTGCCACGCACCAGGTATCAGGAATATTAGCCACCTATTGTCAAGTGCAACATTGAAGAACGCGTGTATGGAGTCTATGCTCTCATAGCCTTTTACCTCTTCGCGCATAGCCTTAGACAATGTATCGTCCACTGCCGTTATGCTCCACCTTGTAGGTACAAATTTTCTGGAATTCTTCAATCCGAAAAGGCCGGCGGAGAGCGCTTTCTGTATTGAGGATACCTCTATGCCTTTCTTGTAGAGCTCTGTTATGGCAGTTGTCGCTTTTGCGTCAGTATCGAAATGCATGGATTCTATCTTTTTGTTTGCCTTGAAATTGTAGACCTTGAAATCCCTTATCTTTGCGCTTGGGCCAAAAGGCTGGACCTCGTCAAGAACCTCTGGCTTTATAAATGGTTTTCCGGAGAAGCCAAGCTCCGTATCTGCAGGTTTTTCAGCAAGTGCAAGGTTTTGCACAAACTCAGGTATTCCCCTTTTTTCCACATCGTGTATGTTAGATATGTGCATTCCCCTGACAAGCTTTGAGCGCATTTTTACTATGTCTTCTATCCCGAAAGGCTTCCAGCGTTCAGGCATGCCCATTATCGATGTGTCGCCGAATTCCGGAGGCACCATAGGCCCTATGAAAACCTTCGGATACCCATACCTGCCTATAAATATATCAGTTGGGGAGCTCCCCACTATCTCGGTGGATCGCATTATGTGTAATGTTTTAGCATTGTAATAATACCTCAACAATGCGGGATCGCGCATGTGTGCATATGCTATGGCCGAGCGCTTTATGGGTATATCCATTTCCTTTATCTCTTTTATTGCCAGATTCCTATCGAATGCCATCAAGCATATTTCTACTTCAATATATTTATCGCTTGGCATTGCCTGGGCCATGCATAAGTATGATATGAATGCGCTTACATGGAGAATTTATATAATATTAAAATGCTTTAGATTCATTGCTTATTGATGGTTTTTATGAATACTAATCCAGATATAAATGAAAGACTAAGACGGGTTTTCTCAGGGAGCGGATTCGATAGTGCAATAATAATGAATACGAATTCCAAGGATAGCAATTTCCTTTATCTTACCGGATTTACCAGCGGGGTATTTGAAGATACTATATTGCTTGCCAAAAAGAATGGCATGGCATTGCTTACTGGGGAGCTGGAATACGATATAGCCATAGAACAAGCCCCTAAATCGATGGAGGTTAAGATAGTAAGGACGGAGAAGGACGTAAGGGATAATATAAGGAGCTTTGTCGGAAATGGGCCTGTGGGTCTTGATTACGGATTTTTGCCTTATTCGTACGCGGCTATGCTAAAGAGGCAGATAGGCAAGAATAGGGTAGTGGATGCTACTGAACAGTTTGAAAAAGCAAGGGAGATAAAGAGCGAATTTGAGATCGGCGCAATAAGAAAGGCGGCCAAGATTACGCTGAAATCGCTTGGTGAGATAGAGGGTTATTTCAAGCATGGCATGACAGAGAAGCAGCTAAGGGCAAGGTTCGAATTCCTTTTAGGAGAGAATGGCGGAGAAGGGCTTGCGTTCGATAGCATTGTGTCGTTTGGAACCAACGCAGCCTTGCCGCACCATACTCCGGACGATACAAAGCTTAAGGCCAACGAATTCGTGCTCCTGGATGTAGGCGCAAGGTACAGGAATTATTGCTCGGATATAACTAGGACCTTCGTATTCAAGCCCGAAAGGACTACACTTAAGTATAAGCGCATGAAGGCCATAATAGATACCGTTAAGGAGGCACAGCAGATGGCAATGGATTATATAAAGGATGGGGCTGATGGCTCCTCCGCGCATAAGGCCGCCGCGGATTTCATAAATACCGCAAATAATGGGATTTACAAGGGGAGATTTATACATTCTTTAGGACATCAGATAGGAATAGATGTCCATGATGGGATAGGGCTTGGATTAAGAAGCAAGAGGCTGCATTCCGGAATGATAGTTAGCGATGAGCCTGGAATATACATAACCGGATTCGGCGGCGCAAGATTTGAGGATGACGTTCTTATAAAGAAGGGTAAGTCGATCATGCTGCGATAACGGTAAGCATTATGCAATACATTAAGGAAAAATTAGATTAATGCGTGAGCTCCATAAGCTCACTGCCGTCTATATTCAACCTGTATTTCTGCATGAAGCTCTTTATGAAATATCCCTTCTCTTTATTCTCCATATTTGCGTCATAGCCTTCCTTCTTGAGCAGCGACGAAAGCTCTTTTCCTTTTATGCGGTTAAGCGCGTTGCTTTTTATCATCTCGTCAATGCTTTGGGCGCCGTCCTTTGCAGCCAACCTTATGAGCGCGTCCAGTGCCTGCTTTGTTATATCGCCTTCCGCATAACGCATGAATATCTCTTTTAACGTTGATGGGCTTAATGAATCAACATCAATGCCATCCCTTTTCATCTCCGTAAACTTCTGCATTATCGTATTGGCTATAAGGCGCTTGTCAGCATCCTTGAAGGATGACACATGCTTGTATAGCTGCAACCTTGGCGACATAAGCATGCGCTTTGCCATGTCCGCATCGCCTATGTCGGCTTCTAATTCCTTTAGCTCCTTCTCTACGCTTATAATACCTGATGCTGCTTCATCGAGCATTTCTTTTGTAATTGTTATCG
>DAHXOG010000007.1:5721-14614 GCA_027364995.1 Candidatus Mancarchaeum sp. | reverse complement strand
ATGTTTATTGGCATTGGATATCGCTTAATGCTGCTGGAACTTATGCCCTTGAAAACTGTATGTTGCTTATGAGCACCGTTGAAACATTGCCCGCTTCAGATGGTATGAACAGTATCGGATTGGGCTCTCCAGGGGTCATGTTCATGTAAAACGTGTATTGCTTCAGCGTCTTATTTACCGTCAGATTTATTATTGGCTTGTAACCCGCGATTGTCGATTTCACGACTTTTATGGAAGAGCCATTGTAATCCGCGTACGCATAAAGGCTTACGCTTGTGTTGATTGAGCTTGCCTTTGAAGAGTTCGTTGCATTAAGCGATGGCGCATACACTGTTATAGGCCCTGGGTATGTCGGCATGAACATGTTGTAATCAGTACCGTTATATGCTATGCGGTATTCGCTCCAATCCGGCAGGTATGGGTATGATATATAACTATTGTTGGCCACGCTATCTTCTGCTGCCTTGGATGCGAAGGCTATTGTATTATTGCTGTTGTATATTGGATTGCCGAATATGCCGGAGAGATAGTCCTCAATGCCAAGAAGATCTCCGGAATTAAATGCGCTTTTTTCCACAGAGACAACGGCAGTCTGGTAGCTGGACATTGTGAACAGCGATTCGTTGGTAAAGTTTTCCTTTACAGGAGATTGATATGTAAATCCGTTTCCGGCAAGCAGGTTTTCGACCTGTAATGTCAATGGTATGTTGTATACCGAAAGGAACTGTGTCGTATTCTCCCTGCCGAAGTAACCTCCTATGAATGGTTTTCCTGATAGCGCCGAATAATAATTTGCAAGCCCTTCATAAAGCAGAGGCGATGATGAATTGACGTCCTCGAGTGTTGGCAATTGCAATACGCTGAATGTTGAATTTACGCTTGCAAGGCTTTTGTAGAACGAGCCGTTTGGTACAGTGGATGATAAAATCGAAGCGCTTGCCGAGGTATGCGGTATGCCGCTGCTCCCTATTATGAATAATATAGCGGCTATGCCCACTATTGCGTAGGTGTTATACCTTTTATTGCCTAACAGGTTTATTTTGCCTTTCGAGATAATCTCAGTAATGCCTATGGCTGCAAGTACATCGAGCCCTATTGTGCCTATCATGAAGAAGCGTCCTGGCTCCCTTATTACATTTACCCCGTGTATCGCATGGTACAATATGTATATGGTAGGTATAGAGGTTAGATGATTGCCTATCTGTACATATGGGCCAAGTGAAAGCCATCCGAAGAATATAGCTATCGCAACCCACAGCAAGTATCTCTTCCTCTTTGCCCTTAGGTCATAGTATATTCCAACCAGAGCAAGAAGCAATGGTATGTAGCCTATATAACCTATCTTCTCTGTAGGGTCACTCTGGAATACCGAGCTGAAGTATGATGTATTTGCTCCTGGATTGAATATCCCATTATAGTAGCTAGGTATGAAAAATGAGAGCACATTGTTGCTCCACGCCTCGTTACTTGTTACGTTGTTAAGGTATTGGGCTGCGCTTATGCTGCCTTTTTGGGTAAGTGCATGAATCACCGGGATGAAGCCCCATGAGCCGAGTACCAGCGCAACTATTATGCCTATTACTGCAGTTATCCAGAATGACTTGTTTATTACAAGCCTTCTGCTCTGCTTATAATACAGCTCATATATTAGGTATATAACAACTACCAATACCGCAAGCATTATCGACATTATAGCCTTTTCAAAGCCACCCAGGAATGTTATGAGTACGAATGATGCGCCTATGCCTATTGCGTTCTTGTAGATGGCGTATTTTCCTCCGTCTTTGTACAATGCTCTGAGTATGAAATACAATAATACGGGTATAAACCCTATATCTATCCAGTTCATATGGCTGTAGGATTGCGCCACATGTGACGCGCTAAACGCGTAGAATAATCCTGCAAGGAAAGCGGCATAGCCGTTTTTTGTTATATATCCTGCCAGAACAAACATTCCAAATGCGCTTATCAAAATCCCTATAAGAAGCGTTATATTATACGCAGTAACAAGTCCAAACGCCTGGAATGGCAACGATATTATTGCCGTAAGCGGTGATATAGTCTGATAGATCAGATTGGCACCTATCGGCCAGAATATTGTGTATGTGTAATATAGATTGGAATGCGTGACAAGAGCATGACCGGTCCACCATATTTCCCATAGATTAAGGAACGAATCCCCTCCTGTCCCTGGAACTGTTGTGCTTATATGGGAGAATACCGGATTGAATACCAGCAGCGCTATCAGTAAATAGAGCACTAAGGCGGATATTGTGGTCTTGTTTACGGCTTTGGCAATATACAAGTTGTTCTTTATATAGTTAATGCCTGTTCTTCGCTTAGGAGCTGTGCTTATGGCTTTGTCCGCTGGTATATCCTGCTTCTCCGAATCGGGATAATTTCCATCGGTTAGTGTCTGCTCTTTGGCTTCGGGTTTAGGCGCTTGTTCTTCCATTGATTATACCTTTTCACATACGTTTTAAAACTTAAACCTTTAATAATAGTTTATAATTATCGGGCTTGTTTTCGATATTCATTGTGATAAGCATGTATGATTATTCAAGGCTAACAATAATAATACCTACACTTAATGAGGCTAAAAATATAAAGATATTGATGGCCAAGCTTTTAAAAATGTATAAAGGAGTTCATGTAATAGTGGTTGATGACGGATCGAAAGACAAGACGAAAGATGTGGTGCTCTCTTTCGCAAAAGACGATGATGTCGTATTTTTGGACAGGAGCAAAGAAAAGATACATGGGCTTACCGCCAGCATATTGGATGCTGCGAAAACCGTTTCTACAGATTACATAGTAGTTATGGATGCAGACCTGCAACACCCTCCTGAAAAGGTTGCTTTGCTCGCCGAAGCGCTTGAAAAATGCAGACTAACCATAGGAGTAAGGAAAGAGGTCAAGGATTGGGGAATATACAGAAAGGTGGTTTCCAAAACAGTCTCAACATTTTGCAATGGTGTTTTTAGGATTAGGGGCAAGAAAACATCTAACGACATAATGTCAGGGTTCTTCGGCATACGTACGGAATTTTTCAAGTCCATAATAAGAGAGCATGGAAGCTCTTATATAGGGACTGGCTACAAAGTGCTTTTGGAGACATTGAAATTTGTTAACAAGAATGAGAATATTATAGAAGTGCCATATACCGGATTCCACGAGAGAGTATATGGAAAATCCAAGGCAGGTGCAAAGGTGCTCAGAGACATAATAAGAGCTACACTCAGATAAGTGTATTTATGGAATTGGGCGGACAAAAAAATGAGGAAAGCGCAATAGACTTGGGCATAAGGACAGCAAATGTCACAAGCTTTGTAGTATTGAGCAAGATAGTTGCATTCGCTTTTGTCGGAATTGCGTTTATAATAATAACCAGGATACTGGGCCCTACAAGCTATGGAATATATGTGCTCGCCACAGGAGTCGCAGGGGTATTCAGCTCCATAGGCAATTTCGGCGTTGCAACTGCGCTGAACAGGTTCATAGCTAAGTATCGGGGCAGCAAGGAGAAGCAGTCCAGGGTCCTCTCAGAAGGCATTTTACTTATAGCAACAATAGGGATAATAGTCACGACTGTGGCGATTATATCCAGCGGGTTCATAGCTGGGCTTTATCATGGCGGTAGCTATTACGAATACATATTCAGGCTCATTTCCATAACGATAGTTTTTTCCATGCTGTTCGGCGCTTCGTACTCTTCGCTTGTTGGGCTTGGAAAGGGCATACATGCTGCGGCAAGCATAATCACCGAATCAATATTGCAGTCCATTGTAGGCATTGGATTGGTGTTATTGGGATTCGGTGTTGTCGCACCTGTTTTAGGCATATTGGCAGGATATATAGCGGGGTTCCTGGTCGGCATATTCCTTATATTCAGGAATGGCATGAGGTTCAAGCTGCCGAAATTTTCTGGGATTAAAAAATTGTTCTCGTTTTCCTTACCGATTGCAGGCTCCAATATTTTTGGCGCGGCTGTCAACAATGTTGCGCTGTTGATCTTAGGGATATTCGCAACCACATTCGTTGTTGGAAACTTTGGCATAGCATCCAGGGCCAATTACCTTTTTGATATAGTGTTGGGCTCGATAGGCATTTCTCTGCTCCCGACCTTTACTTCAAGCATGAACAATAGGAACACCAAATCAAGGACAGGAGAGTTTTACTCGTATTCGGTTTACTTGGCATTCGTGCTTGTTGCACCCATGATATTCTTTGTGGCATTTTTTGCCAAGCAGTTCGCTTATACCGCTTTCGGGTCGATATACTCGCTTGCCCCGTTGTATATTGCGGTTACCAGCATAGGATTGCTTATAGGCATTGCGGGAAGCTATGCAAGCACGCTCTTGATAAGCGCTGGAAAGGTAAGGCGTGTGCTGGCTTATAATGCAATGATAGCAGTAATCGAATTTGCATTAATGATAATACTTGTACCGACATTCAAGGGCATCGGGTTAGTGGTACTGCTGTTCGTAATAAATCCGTTATTGGTAGACGTATTGTTTATACGCAAATCGATGCAGGAGTTCAAGGCAAGAATAAACTGGAAAAGAATCGCCAGGGTGGTAATTGCAAATGTGCTTGTTGGGGCCATAGTCTATTCCGGCTTTTATTTCGTCAATGTATCGTATGCGCTCATACTCCTGTTCGCAGCCATAAGCTTCATAATACTCTACCCGATATTTTTGGGACTGCTAGGCGGCATTTCGATGCAGGATATAGAATTGGTAAAGAAGGTATCTGTCAGCATACCTGTTCTGGGCAAGGCAATAAAGACGATATTGGATTATACGCAGATATTCGTGAACGTGGGTAAAAATTAGCCTCTGTTAATTGTTAATTGCAGCAATCACAGCGTTTTGTTGTTTTCTATTGCCGCCTTTATGAATGACTTGAACAACGGCGCGGGAGCCTCTGGCCTGGATTTCAGTTCCGGATGTGCCTGTGTGCCTATCCCGAAATGATCCTTCCATTCTATTATCTCAACTATGTCCTTATCCTTTGACATTCCACTTATCACCAACCCGTTCTTGGCGAATATGTTCTTGTATTTATTGTTGAATTCATATCTGTGCCTATGGCGCTCTTCGGCTTTTGATGCGCCATATGCGTTATATGCCATTGTTCCGCTTTTCAATATTACAGGCCATGAGCCAAGCCGCATTGTTCCTCCCTTTAGCTTTATGCTTTTCTGATCCTCCATAAGCCCTATTACCTCGTATTTTGTTTTTGGGTTGAACTCTGACGAATTTGCGCCCTTCATGCCCATCACATTGCGTGCATACTCTATGGACATAAGCTGCATGCCAAGGCACAGGCCAAGGTACGCCTTGTGGTTCTCCCTTGCAAATTGTATTGCATTGATCATGCCTTCTATGCCCCTGGATCCGAACCCTCCGGGAACAAGGATGCCGCCGTAAACGCCAAGTTTTTTGCTTATCTGCTCTGGAGATGCGTCCTCTATGTCTTCGGATTCTATCCAGTCTATACCCAACTTCGCATTATTTGCGTAAGCGGCATGGGTCAGCGCCTCCTTGACGCTGGCATACGAATCCTTTAGCTCCACATATTTTCCGACTACTGCTATGCGCGCGTGATTTTTGACTCCGTTATCGAGGAACTTCGCGAATCTTTTCCACTCGTTAAGCTGCACTTTGTCCAATTTCCTATTAGAAATGCCAAGCTCCTTCAAAAGCATCGAGTCGAAGCCTTGCGAAATCAGGGCCAATGGAAGCTCGTATATGTTTTTTATCTCGCTGTCGTTTATTATGCGCTCAGGATTAAGGTTTGCGAACAGCGCAAGCTTTTCCCTTGTCGATTTTTCTAGCGGGCGCTGGGATCTGCATATTACGAATTTAGGCTGTATGCCTAGCTGCATCAATGACCTTAATGCCATTTGTGATGGTTTCGTTTTTTGTTCTCCTACGCTTTCGAGCTCGGGTACATAAGTGAGATTTATGAATATGACCTCTTCTTTTAACGAGAGCTGACGCATGGCCTCTATAAAGTAGCTGTTTTCTATGTCGCCGACAGTGCCCCCCACTTCAATGACAAGCACCTCGAGCTTCTCCTGTTCTGCCACGGTCGTTATCCTTTCCTTTATGTAATCTGTAACGTGCGGTATTATCTGCACGTCCCTACCAAGGTATTCGCCCTTGCGCTCCTTTTTTATTATTTCCGAAAAGAGCTTTCCGCCGGTTATCGATAGCTTTGAATTCATGCTCTTGTTAAGGAAGCGTTCGTAATTGCCGAAGTCCATGTCGACTTCTCCTTTATCGTCAAGCACAAAAACCTCCCCATGCCTGAATGGGTTCATTGTGCCGCAGTCATAGTTTAAATAGCCGTCGAACTTCAAAGGAAGCGAGTTTACACCATAGAGCTTCAAGAGTTTCAATATTGATGAGGTTATTATGCCCTTTCCAAGGCCGCTCATCAACGAACCTGTAACTACAATATATTTATGCTTCATAAGCACACATGGTTAAACGGATAATTATTACCATAATCACATTTAAATTAATTTACATTTATCGCGTGATGTTGCAATGAGGGCATTTATAGCCGTTGATATACCGAAAGACATAAGCTCTGCGATAGCAAAGGCAGTTAGCGATTGTGGCTTGAGTGTGAAGCCCATACCTCTAGAGAACATGCACATAACGCTGGAGTTTCTAGGGAACATTGGCAGTTTAGAGGTTACTAGGGTTATTTCTGTACTTGATGCCGTAAGGTCCAAGCCATTTTTAGTATCGCTTGAACATGCGCACACATTCGGGACAAGAGGCAATATAGCAGTGATTGACGTAGTGGATGGGAGGGATGAGCTAATAGCATTGCAAGGATTGTTGCGCGCAGGGCTTTCGTGGATTAAGGATCTTGACAATAGAGCGTATGTTCCGCATTTGAGCATAGCAAGGGGGAATGCCAAGGACCTTGAAACGCTTGCTGACAGCATCAATACAAATGGCATTATAGACAATACTAAGGCAAACGGATTTTATGTAACATCCATAATGCTTAAGGACAGCGTGCTTAAGGCCCCACATGCGGAATATAGGACTATTTTTGAGAAGAGGCTTGCATTATAGAACGCTTGAATTGGTCCAGCGTAAGCTTGTTTATCAGCTCTCCTGGCCTATAGTTCATGTTGTTTACCAGTATATTGAAGCTCATCCCCTGCTTCGAGTCCATGGCTATGTGCCTAGTCTCGTTGCCGAACAGATCCAGCTCAACCAGCGGTATCCTGTGTTTCTTTAATAAGCCCAATACCTCTATTACGGCTGAGGCATCGGACCCATTTTGCATGCCTATGAGCCTTGCCTCGATATTAGGCCTTTTCGCATGCCTGATGAAATGGTCAAGGTTTTTGATGCAATTCTTCACGTCTTCGAAAACATTGCATACTATAAGTTCTGACGTATTGATATTGTATAGGCTTGCCAAGAACGAGTATGTTATGTTGGTGGCGCCTATGTACCTCTCGCTGAACGGGACATTGATGTCGGTGCTTTCGCATGAATCTACTCCCACATATTTCACATCTTCGTATATTTCCATCTTTACCTTGGATATGTGCCTTCGCTCCCTATAAGATAAGTAGATTTTCTGCTTTGAGCCGTTTTCCAGCAGATCATTGGCCATATGCGCAAACTCTGTAGGAATAGCACCGCTCTCAGTGGTTGCGCTTTTACCGCTCTTTTTATTGTTTGCTGCCATGACATCAACCCGCAATTCTTTTCCCGGCTATGTGATTATATGGCTTTATGTGCAATTTATTCTTATATTTTTATGCTTTTTTGCTTTTATCTTTGTATGGCGGCTTCCGTGCATGCCAAAACTTGATACGCAATGGAATTTTAGGCAGATAAGCGGAAGTATAATAAGCTATATATATTTTAGGCATGCAATAAAACATGAAAAATGGCATTAATCGAAAGTATCATAAATATTACCGTGCAATAATCTTCACAGCTTATAGGCTTTTTGCACTATGAATATAGGTATTGGCTGATTGTTTAGAATCGAAGTGACTGAATGAATGTTAAGATTATAGAAAACGGCGACAAAGTGTTTAGGTTTAGCCTGAGCAATACGGCCCCGGAGCATGCGAATGCGCTTAGAAGGGCTTCGATAAATTCCGTAATGACATTCTCAATAGACACTGTAACATTTTACGAGAACACAAGCTCGATGTTCGACGAGTATATAGCGCACAGGATAGGCCTCGTGCCGATAATAACGCCAACTGGTGCGCACAAGGCTGACGACGAAGTGCTATTCACTGCAGAGGCTACAGGCCCTATAACAGTTTATTCAAGGGACCTTAAAAGCACCGACAAGGAGGTCAGGGTAGCCTCGGAGGGCATACCGATCATAAAGCTCGGCAATGGGCAGCGCCTGAGGCTCGAAGGAAAGGCAAGGCTCGGAACAGCCTCGAAGCACGCCAAATTCCAGCCAGGGCTTGTTGCCATGGAGCCCAAAGGCGATGAGAGCTTTGATTTTTATGTTGAATCGTTTGGCCAGATGCCACCCAAAGAAATCATTAATAAGGCTTGTGACACAATAAAGGAAAGGCTTAAGGATGTAACGAAGGCAGCCAAGAAGCTCTAACCCGTGCGGGGGTGGCAGAGCATGGCCAAATGCGCAGGACTGAGGAGTTTTGCATAAAACTCAGAACTCCTGTGTCTTTAGTGACTACGTGAGTTCAAATCTCACCCCCCGCATAATGCATAAGTATGGTGAAACAATGAAGATTACCCCAGAAAGGAAGGATATAAAGGACTCAATAGAGATGCTTAAACAGATGTCTAGAGGGGAGAATGCGAAACCCATAGCTAGAAGGCTGCAGAAGCTTTTGGCTGTGCCCAAAAGGCAGAGGGTT
>DAHXOG010000007.1:0-5711 GCA_027364995.1 Candidatus Mancarchaeum sp. | reverse complement strand
AATAGTGCCTGGAAAGGTGCTGTCCAAGGGAGTGCTCAGCCATAAGGTCAACATAGCCGCCATCGGATTCTCCGACGCTGCGCTTGATGCGATAAACAAGGCTGGCTGCAGCACGATCAGCATCAAGGAGATGCTTGGCAAAAAGAATGTCCATATTATAATATGATGGTGCTTACATGGAAGAGCGTTTCGATATAGAAAAATGTGTGGTTTACGACGCCAACGGCCAGGTATTGGGCAGGTTGGCAAGCATTATAGCAAAGAACCTTCTGAATGGCAATGATGTTGCGGTCGTGAACGCAGAGAAGGCGATAATAAGCGGCAAAAGGAAGCCCATGGCATTGAAGTACAGGACAAGGCTTAACCTCCAGGAAAAGGAGAATCCGGAGCATTCGCCGTATTGGTCGAGGAGGCCTGACATGCTTTTCAAAAGGATAGTCAGGGGAATGCTACCATACAGGAATCCGCGCGGCAAGGAGGCATTCAGGAAGCTTCACGTTTATATGGGAGAGCCGGAGTCATTGAAGGGCAAGGACAGGCTTAAGCCAAACATAAAGAATGCAAAGGAGATATACGCAGGATATATAAGCTCGAAGGATCTCTCCAATACATTGGGATATAGCATAGACAAGTGATATTTATGGAAGAATCAGAGGCAATGGCGAAAAAAGAAGAGAAGGCTGCAGAGGCACAGAAGCCGCAGGAGCAGCAGAAGGAGAAGCCAAAGAAGGCGGCAAGGACCAGAAAACAGGCAAAGAAGAAGGAAAACACCGTCACATTGGTAAAGAGCAAGAGAAAGCGCAGCATAGCGAGGGGCACAGCCAGGAAGGGCTCAGGCTCCATAAGGGTGAACGGCGCGAACGTCTTTACAATGAAGCCCGAGGAGGTCAAGCACGAGATACTAAGGCCCGTATACTTAAACGATATGACAAAGGAGATAGCTAACGGCTTGGACATAAGCATTAACGTCAAGGGCGGAGGCATAAGCGGACAGGCACAGGCCTCAGGCAGTGCTGTAGCCAAGCTCATAAGCAAGCTTGCAGGCTCGGATACGATAAGGAAGGAATATATGCGTTACGACAGGAGCTTGCTCAAGGACGACTCAAGGAGAGTGGAGCCGAAGAAGTACCTTGGACCTAAGGCAAGGGCACGCAACCAGACATCGTATAGATGATCCGTATATAATGATCGAGATGATAGAATGATGATACCCGTGCGCTGTTTCACATGCGGCGCTGTAATAGGAGACAAATGGGAAGAGTACGATAGACGTGTCAATGAGGAGCACGAGGACGGAGCGAAGGTGCTTGATAGCCTCGGGCTCAAAAGATATTGCTGCAGGAGGATGATGGTAAGCAATGTCGATCTCATAGACGAGTTCGTAGAAAGCGGAAGGAAGTGATTGCAAGGTTATTTATAGGTATTTCGGCAAAATATTCGTGCATGGGGCCGTCTGCTAGCTTGGTAGGCTTCCAGCTTGGGGTGCTGGCGACCCGAGATCCCTTGCACGGGAATTCAAAAGCATTCCAAAATTGCTGAAAATCTCGGCGGCCCCAAAGGTGTTAAAATGAGTGAAGAAGGATTTATTGCAGACCAGAACGGTTATTTAGAGGCAGGCATACATATTGCCACAAAAGTAAAGAGCCCAGGAATGGAGCGCTTTGTATACAAGGTAAGAGAGGACGGACTTTACCTGCTTGACCTTAAGACCATAGACACAAGGATAAGCATAGCCGCGAAGATGCTGGCAAGGTACGACCCAAGGGATGTCATAATAACCGCTTCGAGAGTATACGCAATAGCCGCCGCAGAGAAGTTCGCAGAGGCTATAAAGGCGAAATTCATAAAGGGAAGGGTTACGCCAGGCGTATTCACGAATCCTTTAAGAGAGGATTTTACGGAGCCAAAGCTCATAATGATAAGCGACTCGAGGAACGAGAAGCAGGCCATAAAGGAGGCCAGCAAGATAGGAATACCGATTATCGCAATAAGCGATACCGATAATTCAATGAAGTTCATAGACTTGGTCATACCTGCAAACAACAGGGGCAGGAAATCCCTGGCATTCGTATACTATCTGCTCGCAAGGGAAACCCTGAAGAACAGGGGAGATATAAAGAGCGACGATGAATTCCAGCTAAAGGTAGAGGATTTCGAGGCAAAGACAGAGCCGCAGAAGGCCCAGTCATACGCACAGCAATAAGGCATCAGAGCCTTATTTGTTGCGCGCTCGTTCTTTTTAGATTGCAACGTAGAATAGCGAAGCCATCAGATACGCTATTATAGCCAAGAGCATTGCGCCAAGGCTCAGATTCCTGGACAGACTGTAAAACCTCTTGGTGGATTTTGATAAGATGAATCCTGCAGATACATACGCAAGGAGTATGTCCGTTATTATTATGGGTATTATATATGCAATATTGAACCTGAAAGGCTCTATGAAGAAGAACATGAATATGCTTATTATTATCGCTTCCATATAAAGTATGAAAGCGAATTGCGATGCCCTCGGCTTGCCTATAAGGAAAACCACATTCTTTATTCTGCCCTCCAATACATCTCCTTCATAATCACGGACCATTCCATGCAGCTCCCTTGCCAGGCCGCTCAGGAAAACCACGAGGCATATGAGCAATACGCTGAATGGAAATGCATATGTTATTACGTATACCCCATATATGAACGGTATTACCATTGTGAATGCAATGTATATATTGCCCAAAAGAGGGATGCGCTTAAGCTTGTAGCTGTACAGGTATGCCAAGGCAGCAAAGATAAGCGCTATTGCAAATGCTGCGACGTTTATGAAGACGGTTATTGCTATGCCAAACACAAACGTTATCACTGTAACGTATAATGCCGTAATGGGCTTGAGCGAGCCGTTTACCAATGGCCCATTTTTATGGTTCCTCTTGTCTATTTCCACATCGTAATAGTCGTTTATGGAAAATGCCCCCATGCTTATCAGTATGGGCGGAATTATCGACAATAATATAATGGGTATTTTAGGTATTCCCGAATATGCTATTATCTCCGCAACTATGACCGCTATTGCAAGCATCACGCTATGCTCTATTCTTGTAAGCTTCAAAAAAGCGATCGTCCTGTTGGTTTTAGCCATAAAAATTTGACCTTGTATTGGATTTAGGATATTAGATGTTATTCCGTTTATAATTTAAATCATATCGTTTAAATAATCATGATGAAAGAGAGGCTTAAGCACATATTTTTAAGAGATAACGCGCAATCCGCAATAGAGATGCTTAGCGTATACGCTTGGGCACTACTGATAATAGCAATAGTTGTTGCCTTTATTTTCATAATATCCGGGCCTAAAGCACCTATAAGTTACCTGCCTCCGGTTTGCAATATAGAGCCTTTATTGCCATGCGTGCAAAGCGCCATAACAAGCTTGGATACTGCGCATAGCATACCAATAAAATACACTGTTATTTTCTTGAATAGCTTAGGTGTTGGCATAAAAATGCTGCCTACGAACTCCATAAGCGTTACGGTATCCAATGTAGGTTCGAAAGGAACCAATACTTATAACGGCACATGCATACCAAACGTTGCAAAAACAGGGACAAGGGTAATCTGCACCGTATCCATACCTGGAAGCGTTGAGCCATCTTTAGGCACTACAGTGGCCGATACGTTCGTAATACATTACTATACGTGCAAATCCAATACATGCAGTGGTCCTTATTCCACAACTGGTGCATCCACCCAATCCATGTCTCCAGCATATATACCTTTTTACAATTTAACGCTTTATACAAATCCAACAAATGGAAAAATAGTGATTGATGGAATAATTTATGGCGACAATTCCATAGTTCCATTGGCCTCAGGCACATATACGCTTTATGCAGTTTCGCCTACTGGCTATGCGTTTAAGTCATGGACAATAAGTGCAGGAGCGAGCAGCATAAGCCCGATTACTGCAGAGCCTGCGACATTGGTATTAAGGTCAAATGTGTCTGTAACTGCAACATTCAAGACAGCAGTTTCAACGAGCACTATATATACATCTACAAGCACGTCTACGACATCTACGAGCACCACTACAAGCACTACAACCTCTACGAGCACTACTACTTCTACGACAAGCACGTCTACATCCACTACGTCCACAAGCACCACTACTAGTACATCTACGACTACATCTACATCGACCACAAGCACGTCTACTACAACATCGACGACTTCTACAAGCACGTCTACGACATCTACGAGCACCACGACAAGTACTTCTACGACTACATCTACTACTACGTCCACTACAACATCGACAACCACATCCACTACGACGTCTACGACTACGTCTACCACTACAATTTATTATATGGAATCCCAAGGCAATACTGGCGATTCGACAGGAGGAAAAGCCAATGCTACGCTGTCAGGATATAGCACTTATTTCTGTGCTGGAGGGGCGGGAAATGCAGGTATAGGTTATAGTTGGAGCTCAGTAACCGGATCGAACGGTGGTTATGCAGACGTAGGTACTACAACATCAGGAGAATGCACGATAACAACTGGAAGCCCTGATCTTGCTGTGTCGATATTTGGTGTAAAGAATGGGCCATCGTCTTATGCTACGTATGCTGCTTCGACCACAGGGGATTCCAGTTCATTTTCTCATAGCTATTCAGTCTCTACATCGCCTTCAGCAGTGGTAATTATGGTAGGATGCGGCTGGTTTGAATGCAGCAGTGTTAGCTTGCCAGCAGGTTGTTCACAGATAGAATATACTCATGGGAACGATTCGTACGAAACAGGATTTGCAGCCATATGCAACCAAAATTCCGGAACTTATACTGTTGGGGTTTCTCTTAATGGTGCCGGCGGTGCATCTATTGCGGAATTCGTATATGCAGGCGCAAGCATCAGCTCTGGACCTACTGAATGCACAGTGCAGACTTACGGTGACTCATCGACCAATTATGGAAACTGCTATTGGCCAGGAGGAACAATGAACATAAGCTCAGGAGGAGGAAACTCAGGGTATGGAGCAATTTATGTTAATGGCCCTAGTACGTATAGCACAGCAAATACCAACTGGTGTCCTGGATTAGATACAAGACAAAGCATGGCTGCAGGATGGTATGAGTTGAGAATGCACACTGGAGGAGGCGGAGGAAGTTGTGGCCCAGGCATAAATCAGATAAATTAGCGATAGTGATTTTATGAGAGCAAATTCGAAAATCGGTTTCATTTTGGTTATAGGCTTATTGGCTTTGGTTACATTAAGCCCAGCAGCACAATTACATCAGACTTTCACGACAATACAAAAGCCGTATTTCACTTTTAGCTTTGGCAATAGCACAATAATAAATGCAAATGCAGGAGGTAGGTTAAGGCTGATAAATACAGAATTGGTTGTGAAACCTGGGACATACGCAATAGTAGGCAATAAAACCTATTCCAGCTATAATTTATCTTTAATATTATTCAATACTGTAAATGTAGGAACGCCACCCAATAACCCGGAAATTAATGCAGTAAGTGGTGCATTAGGTATATTAGTCAACGGTGAGATAGGGAGAAGCGTTAAATTTGTGGATTCTTCAGGAAATCCCGAACCCATAGTTTTGATTCAAGGTGGCCAGAATATCACGCTTTCCAGCTGGTCATGGAATGGCGGCAGTTTAGAAAACCTCAATTATTATGGAGGAAGTTATTCTGTGCCGCAAAAATGGCTAACT
>DAHXOG010000079.1 GCA_027364995.1 Candidatus Mancarchaeum sp. | reverse complement strand
AAAAAAATATGGCATGCATTTGGTAATTGATGAGGTTTATACGGGGATGGGGCGCAGCGGCGAATTGTTTTTGTCAAAGAAAAAGAGGCTAAAGCCCGATATGATATGCGTAGGAAAGGGCATGGCTGCAGGGCTTCCATTGTCCGCAGTTTTATACAATGGAAAATGGGACATATCTTATAACGGTGCTTTCGGAATGCAGGCCGGAAACATGCTATGCTCCAGGGCTGCTGTAAAAACGATAAGCGGTCTAACGGAAAAAAGGCTTGCCTTTGTAAGGAAGGAAGGCTTGGCTATAGTAAAAAGGCTTTCGGAAATAAGCAATATAAACATCGCTTCGGTCAGGGGCATTGGGTTTATGATAGGCGTCGAATTTTCCAGAAACGGGAAGCCCATGACAGAGTATACTTATTCCATAAGGGACAGGCTAATTAAAAAGGGGGTTGTGTGCTCTTTGGTAGGCGCCAAAAGCAATATACTTAAAATAACTCCACCACCATATATAGATAAGGAGTCATTGGGCAATGGAATAGATATTATATCAGAAGCATTGGGTAAATGAAATGAAAACCAGTAGTTTTAAGGTAAAAACAAATTTCGCCATATCTGACCTGAAAATTGATTATGCTACTGTTTATATGGTTACAGCGGCTATGACAGAACCTTTTTCCATATCATTGGGTACGCAATATGATTTTAGAGGAGTATTCGTAGAACTGGCATCCGAAAAGGATAAAGGCTATGGGGAATGCAGCACGATACCCGAGATAACCGGTGAGTTCCCGGATTCCGCGTTTGAAACGGCTAAGAGCATGCTCTTGGCCATAAGCGGTAAAAGATTTGAGGGCATCGAAGACTTCTCCGAAAGCATAAATAAGCTGATATACGCGAACAGCGCGGTGAAGAATGCAATAGAAATGGCTGCACACGACCTGTATGCAAAATCCAATTCCGTGCATATAACGAAATTGCTTGGAGCATCATTTGAGCCAAGGGAAACGAGCGTGACAATAACGCTTGGCAGCGTTGCAGATGCCGTAAAAGCGCTTAACTCAATACAGAAGACAAATGCAAAGGACATAAAGATGAAGGTCGGCCTGGATCCGGAATTGGATATAAAAAGGATAATTGCAGTATCGGAAAGGCTTAATGGCGAGAGGTTTTATGTTGACGCGAATCAGGGTTATTCGTTGCAGGATGCCATGAAGGTTGGCAAGGCATTGAATAATGTAGGCGCTGCCTTTTTCGAACAGCCATTGGATAGGCATGATCTTTCGAAAATGGCATATTTGAGAAAACAAACAGGAGTGCCGATAATGCTTGACGAGAGCATATCGTCTCCAAGAGACGTGATAGAAGCAATAATGCATGATTCCGCGGACTACGTTAACGTAAAGCTTACCAAGAGCGGAGGGATCAGGCAGGCAATGAAGGCATTGTTTACGGCTCAGGCGTACGGGATAAAAGCCATGGTAGGCTGCATGATAGAGAGCAGGCTTGGGATAGCAGCGAGCATGGCGGTTGCGTTGTCCGCAAAAAACGTAGAATTTTATGATTTAGACGGATTCCAATTCTTAAAGGAGCAGCCATTCGGCGATGGGATAAGTTATTCGAAAGGCATGAATGTGCTTCATAAGGGCAATGGAATAGCCTGCAAAAGGCTTTTTTGACTAATCAAAAGCACAGGCGGCTTGCTGCGGATGTACAGCAATTATTACTGTGAGAAATAAGCAGCAATGACGCGATTAATATCTCCACGATTTAGTTTGCTTGTGGCAATCAATAATAAGCTTTAGTAAAAATAGTTTAATATTAAACTAATCAGCAAAAGGTTAAAAAGCTTTAATCAATAATCTATATGCTTTCTACAGGGCATTTTTTATGAGCGAAAATAACATCAAAACTACAAAGGACATACAAGTACCAGAAAAGCTTATAGACCAGGTCATAGGGCAGAAGGAGGCAATAGCCATAATAAAAAAGGCCGCAAAGCAGCGCAGGAACGTGCTATTGATAGGCGAGCCGGGAACAGGCAAGACAATGCTGGCGCAGGCCATGGCTGAATTGCTTCCGGTAATGGATTTGGAGGATATACTTGTATACAGGAATGTGAATGATGAGAACGCTCCGATCATAAAGAGCATAAAAACATATAACAGCCAGGAGGACAGGAAAAACCACGTAGATGGGCAGGGAAGGCAGACTGTCCAGAAGGATAGGGCTAATGCGAGGATGGCATTAGGCAAAACTACCTCCTTGGTAATGCCGGTTGTTTTCATATTAGTAATTGCATTGCTTGCGTTGTCGCTTAGCGGATACATAAAGGGATACGAGATAATAGTGCTTGCCGCGCTTATGCTTGGAATAATGATATTCGGCTCCGTGCTTCTGTTCATGGGAGGGCTTACCAGGCGTGTTGGCATGCCGGGCATGGGAGATGGAAACGAGCCTAAATTGATAGTCGACAATACTGGAATGGACCATGCACCATTCATAGACGCTACAGGCTCAAAGGCCGGTGCGCTGTTCGGCGACGTAAGGCACGACCCATTGCAGACAGGAGGCTTAGGGACTCCGGCGCACTTGAGAGTAGAGAGCGGCGGAATACACAAGGCAAATAAGGGAGTATTGTTTATAGACGAGATATCAAGCTTGGATCCTAAATCCCAGCAGGAGCTTCTTACTGCGATGCAGGAGAAAAAGTACCCGATAACAGGGCAGAGCGAAATGAGCTCTGGGGCATTGGTAAAGACTGCACCAGTTCCGTGCGATTTCATATTGGTCGCTGCCGGAAACCTTCAGGACATACAGCGCATGCATCCGGCCTTGAGGTCCAGGATAAGAGGTTATGGATATGAGGTATACATGGAGTCGTCAATGCCGGACAACGCACAGAATAGGAAACAGCTCATGCAGTTCATAGCGCAGGAGATAAAGAAGGACGGGAAGATACCTCCGTTCGGAGAGGATGCTATGGAAGCCATAATAGAGGAGGCAAAGAGGCGGGCCGGAAGGAAAGGCATGCTTTCGCTGATATTAAGGGATCTTGGAGGCCTTATAAGGGCTGCAGGTGACATAGCAGTAGAAAATAACAAGAGCGTAGTAACGCAAAAGGATGTGGAGGATGCGAAAAGGCTGGCAATGCCGATAGAATCGCAGGTAGTATCACAGCAGATAAACTACAGGAAGGAATACCAGGTCTTTTTGAACAAGGGATTCGCCGTAGGAAAGGTAAACGGGCTGGCGGTAGTCGGGTCATCGATAATGATGGCAGGAATAATAATACCCATTGTAGCCGAGGTCACTCCGGCAAGCTCAAGGAGCGAGGGCAGATTCATACCTACAGGGAAGCTTGGAAAGATAGCCAGCGAGGCGGTGAAGAACGTAAGCGCAATAATAAAGAAGCACATGGGCAAGGATGTCTCAAACTACGATATGCATGTGCAATTCTTGCAGACATATGAAGGCATTGAAGG
>DAHXOG010000078.1 GCA_027364995.1 Candidatus Mancarchaeum sp. | reverse complement strand
TTGATATGGATTATTTCTTTGCGGCCTGTGAGGAGATGCGGCACAAGGAATTGAAGGGCAAGCCATTGGTCGTAGGCACGGCTCCTGTTGAGGAAAAATTCAGGGGGGTGGTACAAACGGCTAATTACGAAGCCAGGAAGTATGGCATACACAGCGGCATGCCTAACGTAAAGGCATTTGATCTGTACAAGGAATTGGCCTACCTGCATTCGGACGAGGAGTATTATGAGACGATCTCGAATGGGATAATGAGCATGATCAAAGGCTATGGCAAGCCGCTTGAGGTCATAAGCATAGACGAGGCGGCTATGGACGTAACAGGGCTTGGCGAGGATGAGGCAATAGCCCTAGCGAAGGAGATAAAGCGCAGGATAAAGGACGAGTACGGCTTGACATGCACCATAGGCATAAGCAATGGCAAGGCATTCGCCAAGATGGCGTCGGACAAGGCAAAGCCCGACGGCCTCATGATTGTAAAGACTGAAGAGCTCAAAAGCTTCCTTAGCTCGTGCTCCTTGGATAAGCTTCCCGGAATAGGCAGCAAGACATTGGAAAGATTAAACGGCATTGGAATAAACACCATTGAAGAGCTTGCCAAGCATGACCCTATGGTGCTTATCGACGCTTTCGGCAAGGCCGGTAGGGAATTATACATGCTTGCCAACGGCGTTGATGATTCCAAAATAATAGAGAGTTATGATATACTATCGATAGGCAGGGAGGTAACCCTAAAGGCCCCGGCTGCAAGCGTTGAGGAGGCATTGCCGACGCTCAAGGAGCTTGCCGCACAGGTAATGAAAGAGGTGGATAAAAACGGATTCCTGTTCAAGAATATAGGCGCAAAGGTGCGCTACACGGATTTTTCCATAAGCGTAAAGAGTTATTCCCTGAGGAATTATACCAATTCAGAGGATGAGGTGCTCAGGCGTTCCTCTGTTATGATAGGGGAATTGTTAAAGGCCGGCCCTGCAAGGAAGATAGGCGTACGCGTTTCCCGCCTTATAAAGACAAAGGGGCAGAAACGCCTATTCTGATTTTGAATAATTGAGGTTCTGCAGGTATGCCCTTACCTCAAGCGCAGCCTTTGTTCCGCTTGCCGCTGCAGTAACCGCCTGCCTGTATATGTGGTCGGCGACATCCCCTGCGACATAAACACCATCTATCTTTGTTTTTACCTCGTCTTGCGTTATTATGTAGCCTGCGCCGTCCAGATCGAGCGAACCCTTGAGGAAATCAGTATTTGGCTTATAGCCTATGGCAACGAAAAGCCCATCGACTTCCATATCCGACTTTTCGCCGCTGTTTACATCCTTTATGGTTATTGACTCTACCTTTGGATCGCCCTTTATCTCCTCCACTACGCTGTTCCATATTATCTTTATCTTAGGATTGTTCTTTACGCGCTCCTGCATTATCTTGCTTGCCCTGAATGAATCACGCCTGTGTATTATTGTGACGCTGTTTACGAACTTTGTCAGGAATAGCGAATCCTCCATTGCGGTGTCGCCTCCGCCCACTATAGCTACATCCTTTTTCTTGAAGAAAGGTGCATCGCATGTTGCGCAGCTGCTTATGCCCTTGCCTATGAAGTTCTTCTCGGACGGTATGTCCAGCCATTTTGCCGATGCTCCGGTCGCGATTATTATGCTATGCGATTCGTATTCCTGCGATTGCGTCTTCACCTTGAACGGCCTGCTCTTGAGGTCTATACTCACAACATTATCCCCTATGAACCTTGCGCCGAATTTCTCCGCCTGCTTGCGCATCAGGTCTATAAGCTCCGAGCCATAAATCCCTTCGGGAAAAGCGGGAAAATTCTCGACTATATTGGTAAGCAATAGCTGGCCTCCTGCCTCAACTCCGGTTATTACCAATGGGTTAAAGTCTTCCCTTGCCGTATACAGCGCAGCCGTCAACCCAGCTGGCCCTGATCCTATTATTATCACGTTTTCAGTCATTCATACCACTTCATAAATGCAATCCATAAACAGCATTAGCGTTCTTAGCATCATTTTATTTTAAAAGTATTTAAAGCTTGCTTACGGATTAATCATGGCGACAACCCATGGCTTATTCGACTGGAAAGATAATATCGCTTGATGCAAGGCTCAATGGCTCCGATATGGATTTTGTGTCACATGCGCACAGCGACCATATAGGCGCGGTGAAGTCTTCCAAGTCCATTATCTGCAGTGAAGCCACTGCACAATTGATAAGCGCTGCGTATGACATTAGCCCTAGGCTTGCGAATGAGGTCCCTAAGACCATAAGCTTGCTGGATTCAGGGCATATGCTCGGCTCAAAGCAGCTTTACATAAGCGATGACCATTATGGGAACAGCATTGTATACAGCGGGGATTTCCAGATGATGGAAAGCGCAGCGGCGAGCCGCATAAGGATAAGGAATTCAGACTCATTGATAATAGATTCCACATACCCTGACCCAAGCATAAGCTTTGACGCTCGGGAAGATGTAGAGACCGCTTTGTCAAGATGGGCCAACAGGGCCGTAAAATACGGTATAGTGCTTTTCAGGGCTTATGCAATGGGTAAGGCGCAGGAGCTCATAAGGATATTGAACAGCATTGGCATAACCCCGGTAGTGAACAAAAAGATAAGCGCAATAAACAAGGTTTACGTCTCCAACGGAATAAAGCTTTCATATGTCTCGGCATACGACGAAGACAGCGATTATGAAAGCGTGCTCCAAGGGAATTTTATAGGCGTTATAGACTCCAAAAATTTCGATAATCTGGCAAGCGCAATGGCTTATGCACACAAAAAAAGGGTCTATACAGCAATAGCCACGGGCTTCGCCAAGAGCTTCAGGTTCAATGTGGATGCGCAGTTTGCGCTTAGCGACCATGCGGATTTCAGGCAGAGCATAGAATACATAGATGCGGTTTCGCCGAAAAAGATATACACGTATGGCAGCAACAGGGAAGCGTTCGCAAAGAACCTTAAGAGGCAGGGATATGATGCCGAGCCTTATAACGCAAAATCCGCGGAAGCAGATATAGTTGAAGAATCAATGGCAAGTATATGATACCACTATTCTGAATTTTTTATATATTTCCTATGCGATCCCAATCCTTTTATGTGAGATTACATATAAAACTCCGATTTTGAGCTTAACTTATTTTTTAGATTTCCATGTTTAATCATGCTTTAAAATAAGATAAAACAAAACAACCTTCTTTTATTGAAATTTTAGAATCGATTATTAGGAAACTAAATTTTTATACCTTCTTTTAGATTATAAATAAAACCTCCGGAAAAGCAGGTTTCTATCTCTTTATGGTAAAATCCTGCTAACTTTTTGCAGCAATTAAGCAATAGGTTATGATGATCACAAAACATAAAATACTTAGGTTCTTGCGATTGCGCTTGACTAATAATAGCAGTAATAATGCTACTTACCTCAATGAAGGCAGTGAAAAGGATGATGCCAACCTATGTTGGTATGAAAACAGCATCTATAAATCTTTGATGAGATTAGTTGCTTGGTTTGCATGGACAACCTTAGTAAGGTAACACGCTCAAAAATAAT
>DAHXOG010000077.1 GCA_027364995.1 Candidatus Mancarchaeum sp. | reverse complement strand
AGGAAAGCGGCAGGGACGATACAGGTATTGTATTGCCTGTTAGCCCGAGAACGATCGCTCCCATGATTATAAGCACTGCGAATATTATTACTATTATTATCGTGGTTTTTGCAGCCTCCCATAGCTCTCCCTTATACCAGTTTTTGAGCGAGCTTATCTGCAGGACATTGCCAAGCATGAACGCTATTGCAACGATTACAAATGATACAAGCAGGCCTATTATGGCTAACGGTATTGCAGATTCTATGCACAATCCTGCATTAGTAAGCGGAACGCTTACATTCGTTATCGGGCACGTTACAGTAGGTACTGCAGTGGGTGTCGATGTCGCATTGGCATAACCAAAGAATATGATTGCAAGCAACGCAACAGCAACAAATGCAATATGTCGCATGATATCTATTTTCAGGATAAGTATTTAATACTGAAGCGGGATGGCTGCTTGTTGCTCTGTACTCATCTAAACCGTTTGGGTTTTACTGTCCGCTTTATCAAGATCAGTTTGCATCAGGTATGCTTTAGCATGCTGAACCTTTTTATGTATGTTTCGCTCTGCAGCACTATAAGGAATGGCAATATCACAAAGGAGTCTATTATCAAGGCGATGTACACGGACGCCAATGAGCTTGAGCCGATTATAGGTATTAGATCAACAACGCTCAACAGTACGAACGATACCAACAGCCACAATATGAAATAATTGAAATGGTGGTATATGAAGCTAAGGCTATGCCTTATGGCCCTTATAGGCCTTATGTCATCCATCACTATAGATGTGGGCGCGTAGAAAAGAAATGGTACTAATATTATCCCAGCCACAAGAGTTGCTATCCCGGAATATCCGCTATAGTATGTTATGAAGCTTACGAATACCAGGATTGCGGTAAATAAAAGCAGTATCACAAAAACGTTTGCTGTATATTTCTCTATTCCGTCTATTACCTCCTTCCTTATGCGCGTTGCTGTGTGGCTGTGCTTTATTATTATGTTTATTGCCACTATTGCGAAGCTAAGAAAGAGCAGCGAAAACATAGTTGATGCGACTATTATTATAACGTCTATGAAGTTTAGGTTTAGGTATATGCTTCCCGTCCTTATGAAGATCGCGCCGAGGTTGTCATAAGTAGGGAACGGTGCGAACACAGGTATTAGCATCGCAATCAAAAATGCAATGGAGAAAAAGAGTATAAACCTTAGGTTTGCTTTGTAGGATTTTGCGGACGTTTCAAGTATATTCGGCATTATTGCACCGTATGGTTAAGCGTTGTATAGATATAGCAATGGATTGAATCCAATAAATATATTTCGGTATTGCATGGCAGGCGATGGCTAGCGTCAAAATTAGTCCCAAACGTATAAAATGAAAATATGCGGCATTAAATGCCGCAGCACAATCAGCAATAACCTGTTATGGTTGAAGATGAGGTGCTTGTAAGCAATCCGAGTATGTATGGTGCCAACTCAGCTATTATTACGCCTATAACCCCGCCGATTATCATGCCCATACCATATCCCTGTATGGAGCCTTTGCTTTGGCCAGGCATTATGTGCGCTGCCGCGTATAAGGCAGCCCCAAGTATCATTAATGTAAGACCAAGTATGAACACTCCAGTATTAACTGCAATATATATAGGGCATATGACGCTGCTTATGGTCGTCAGCACGCTGCCTTGAGCGGAAACCGTTGTAAAGACTAAGAATGGAAGTATCATCATTACTAGTTTAAAGATCCTTGACTGTACTACCTTCATAAGGCTTAACGCTTTGATTTCCATTGACATTTTTACACCAAGTAAAATAATAACGTTCTTTTATATGATTATATAATTTAAATAGGTTTCGGTAAACCTAATTAGCGGGCACAGCCGCATTACGGCTTCGTTTATGCGTATGCATTGTTATTTTCCAAATCCCTTTTAATAGTTATCTTTGCTATTTATTACCGTTTAGAGTCTATACTAGCTTACAATGTTGAAGATTACGCTAAAGCAATTACTTTAATGGGATACTATGTATATTTTAGGCATATGGGACGGGCACGATGCAGGAGCCGCCTTAATGGAGGACGGGAAGATTTTGTATGCTGCTAACGAGGAGCGCTTTACTAAAAGAAAGCTTGAGGTGAAGTTCCCAGCAAATGCGATAAAGGCCGCATTGGAATTCGCGCAGATAAGGCCCACCGATGTTGAGCACATAGCCTTTACTACTACTGAGTTTACCAAGACGCTGGAAAGGATAAATCCCGCGATGAAAGAACGATACTACCTTTTCAGGAGAAGAAAGATACCCAAGCCAAGATTCGACGGCTTCATGCACAAATTGAAATATTCTATGACAGGTGTGGGGATCCTGCCTTTGTGCAATACTATAAGCTCTTCCATAATATCAAGGGAGCTCAGGCATATGGGATTCAGGGATTTCAAGCTGCATATAGTGGAGCACCATACTGCACACGCCGCAACTGCTGCGTTTACCTCTGGATTCGATAAGGCATTGGTTATAACGCTTGATGGATTGGGCGATGGGCTTTCTGGATCGGTAAGCGTATTGGAGAACGGCAAGCTTGAAAGGCGCATATCGATACCTGCCAGGGATTCGCTAGGCATATTCTTCGAGCAGGTAACGAATATAATAGGAATGAGGGAGCTTGAGGACGAGGGAAAGGTAATGGCCATGGCGGATTACTCCTTCCCGTTCGAATTTGAAAACAACAGGCTAAAGGACATGTTCAAGGCCGAGGGAACCATAATAAGCGCCAAATACAACGCCAGAAAGCAATTCGACATGTTGCAGAGCATAGGTTGGCAGATACCGCGAGAGCAGTTCTCTTATATGGCGCAGCAGCTGCTTGAGAACATTGCAATGAAATTTGTCAGCAATGTTGTCGACAGGTTCGGCATAGGCAACGTGGTCTTCGCAGGAGGGCTGTTTTCCAACATAAAGGCGAATATGAAGATACGCGGGCTTGAAAACGTCAAGCGCTGGTATGTATTCCCGCATATGGGAGACGGCGGCATAGCGTTGGGAAGCGCACTATATACGGATTATATGATGAATGGAAGGAGCACCCACGACTTTAACGCTTATCTGGGAGATGAATACGACACGGAAACCACAATGGATATACTTAAGAAGGACAGGTCATTGTCTTGCGTTAATGAGAATGGCTCTGACCAGGCGAGCCATGCTGCAGAGCTCATAGGCAATGGCAACTACGTGTTTTGGTTCCAGGGGCGCATGGAGTATGGCCCAAGGGCATTGGGTGACAGGAGCATATTGGCCCCTTCGGATTCCGAGACGGTAAAGGAAAAGCTGAACCTTTATGTTAAAAGGAGGGAATGGTTCCAGCCATTTGCCCCTTCGGTATTGGAAACGGACATTCCAAGGATCGTTGATTATGATGGAAAAGGCTTTGACAAGTATATGACAATGGCTTATAAGGTAAAGGACTCTGCAAGGGACGTTACAAAATCCGTGGTTAATGTGGATTTTTCGGCAAGGCCCCAGGCTGTATCCGATGAAAATCCCAAGTATATGGAGCTTCTCTCGAAAATGAGGAAGCTTACAGGCTATGGAATGGTGCTCAAT
>DAHXOG010000076.1 GCA_027364995.1 Candidatus Mancarchaeum sp. | reverse complement strand
CTTTCCAAATCCCCATTTTTCGCATACTTAGCTATAAGCTTGCCATAATGCTTCCCAGGACCGTAAAGCATCACTATAAGCACGGCAGTTGAGGTTGCCATTGCGGAGACAAGATAAATACCATACCCGCCGTTGTACAGGTTTTGGGGCATGTACCATATTGTATTTGCAATACCTGTAATTACCAATGTGGCAAGAAGCATCCATGTAAGTTTTGCAAATCTTTTTGATATCTTTGCAACTACGATAGTACGATATGCCTCATCATTTATTGCATCTTTAGATCCGGGCACAAGCACTAGCCACATGAAAAAGGATCCTCCTATAAATAGTATTGCACTAAAAAGGTGCAACCAAATAAAAAAATATTTCAACACCTCCAGTATAAGATACAAATAAGCACCAAATTTAGTAGTATTAGAAAATTGATTCTTAAATACTTTATTTTGGGTATAAATCAACCGTGTAAGAACGTCGCTCCTCTTTTCCAGTAGCTATACAATATTCCATTCACTAATTAAATTTATAACATTAAGATTGCAGCACGCAAATAAAAGGCATGGGCTTTGGCCTTAGGGATTACCGCAAAATAAAATGATACATTAATAAACTATCTCTCCTAATTAAATACATGCAAAACAAAAATACGGATGAATTATGGCTTTCAACTCTACGTGAGTGTAACGAAGTGCAGCGCAGACATCTTGCCGCAGTAAGAGCAATAGAATCTGGTTGGGGTGGAGTAAGAAAAGTCTGCAAATTAGCTGGTATGTCGCCGAATACCGTAAGAAAGGGCATCAAGGAGATAAGAGAGCCTAAGAAAAAAGGCTGCAAGAAAGAACCAATGGAAAGACTCCGCAAGGAAGGCGGAGGCAGGAAGAAAATTACGTACAAGAATCCAAAAATAGAAAAAAGGATCGAAGACGTATTGGAAGAGAATACCGCCGGGGATCCAATGAGTAAATTAAAATGGACGAATAAATCGACGTATACAATAGACCAGGAATTACAATCTGAAGGATTCAAGATATCAGAGGATAGTGTTGGTAGAATAATAAAACGTCTGGGCTACAGTCTTCAAAGAAACAGAAAGTTGAAAGAGGGTGGGAACACCCAGGCAAGAGACTCACAGTTCAGATATATCAATCGGGAACTGAAGAAATGTGATAAACAAAACATACCTATCATATCCGTAGACGCAAAGAAGAAAGAATTGGTTGGAAACTTTAAAAATAACGGGGAAAACTGGCTAAAGAAAGGCAAAGCGGAAATCGTAAATGTTTATGACTATGCCTATTTGAGTAGCGGAAAGGCGATACCTTATGGGGTTTATGATGTTTTGAAGAACATAGGGTTTGTTAACGTCGGTATGAGCGGCAACACGGCAGAGTTTGCCGTTAACAGTATCGAAGATTGGTGGAAGAATATAGGGAGATCCAATTATCCGAAGACCAAGGAATTGTTCATCTGTGCAGACTGTGGTGGAAGCAATGGGTCTAGAAGTAGACTGTGGAAGTATAGCCTATGGCGATTTGGACAAAAATCAGGATTGAAGATAACGGTACTCCATTATCCGCCGGGGACAAGTAAATGGAACAAAATCGAACACAAAATGTTCTCATCCATTAGTATGAATTGGAGAGGAAAACCTCTCAGGACATATGAGATAATACTGAACTTGATAGAAGGTACGACTACTAGGAAGGGATTGAAGATATCCGCAAAACTAGACAAGAAAAATTATGTAATCGGACAAAAAATTGAGGATGGAGAGTTTGAGAAGATAAAAATTATGCCTCACCGTATCAATCCTGATTGGAACTATACGTTGAATTAGTCAGTTTATTTTGCGGTAAGTCCTTAATTTACAGTTTACCAGGATTTGTATGATAAATCCCAATGGCAAATGCAAGGAACAAGAAGACTACGAATCATTACCTACTTTTTCATATTATACTCGTTATATGTGCTTGTAAGCTTGGCTTAACTGCTATGCATCCTTTTTAATCTTTTATGGCATTAGCTATTGATGGATGGAGAAAATGCGCTTGGCGATGGCGGGTTCGACATAAACAAAAAGCTTGACGAGCTGCCCATAGACATAAGGCTTAGGGCAATAGACAGGCTCAAGGTCACAAGGCTAAGGCACAGGAAGGGCGTATTGACAAGGCTTATGCTGATACTTGCGCTCATAGGTCCTGGCATACTCGTAATGGTTGCTGACAACGATGCCGGAGGGATTATAACATATGCACAAACTGGCTCGATTTTTGGGCTTGGGTTCTTCATACCTCTAATGGTCCTTATGGTGCCTACTGCCTACTTGGTCCAGGAAATGACGGTCAGGCTTGCAGCTGTTACAAGAAGGGGCCATGCGGAGATGATATGGAAGAGGTATGGGCCGTTCTGGGGCGCCTTTTCTTTAGGCGACCTTGTAATAGCGAATTCGCTGACGTTGGTTACTGAGTTCATAGGCATAACGTTCGGGCTTAGCATATTCGGGGTAAAGCCACTGTTCGCAGTGCTAATAGGAATCTTGTTTGTTTCAACCGTTATGTTTACATTGAGGTACCATAAATGGGAGAGGGCCAGCCTTATAATAGCGTTCTTCAACATGATATTCATACCCCTTGTGTTCTTCGCCCACCCGGATTGGAGCCTTGTGGCAAGCACATTTCTCACTTGGCACATCAACGGAGGGATTACTACATTGTTCATATATGTGCTTCTGGCCAATATAGGCACCACCATTGCGCCGTGGATGCTGTTCTTCCAGCAGAGCTCGGAGGTCGACAAGGGCACAGTGCCGGAGGATATAGGTGCGGCTAAAAGGGACACTTTTGTGGGTGCAATAATAATGGCAGTTGTGGCCATATGTGTAATAGTGCTTACAGGTACCGTAGTTTTTGGAGCAGGGCATATAGGAACTACTGCATCTACGACAAGCTATAACATTTCATTCATATTGAAAACAATAGCCAGCAAGATAGGAACGCTTCCGGTTGAGCTGTTCGCCATAGGGCTTGTGGATGCAGGGATAATAGCGGCAATAGCGCTGACAGCAAGCACCTCCTGGGCGATGGGAGAGGCTTTCAACTGGCCAAAAAGCATAAATCTTCCGTTCCTTGAGGGAAGAAAATTCTACATACCAGGGTTAATAAGCATGTTAATAGCCGCTTCGATAGTACTCGTACCTAATGTGCCGTTGGGATTCCTTAACATAACAGTGCAGGTGATAGCCTCCATATTCATGCCTGCTGCGTTGCTGTTCCTTTTGCTCCTTGTCAACGATAAGGAGATAATGGGAAAGCATGTGAACAAGAAATGGGAGAACGTTTCCATAATAACGATAATGGTGGTATTGATTTCGATGAGCAGCCTTTATGGGCTTAGCTTGGTATTTCCGCATTTATTTTAGGTGACTGAATGGCATTGGACAACGAGGGTTTTAGATTCATAAAGGACGAGAAGGATTGGGATAACTTCATCAAAAGGGAGAAGCTGAAGGACTATTCAAAGATACCGGTAAAGAGGGCGCACGTTAAAGGCTGGGTGAAATTCGCGTTCATATTCCTTAGGATATATATAGTCATAATGCTTGTGCTCATAGTTCTTGGATTCCTGAATATAATATAAAACGTGTTAGCTGTGAAATAGACTTTCGTATTCAATCACCATTATTCCGTTCGTTTCTATTGCGG
>DAHXOG010000075.1 GCA_027364995.1 Candidatus Mancarchaeum sp. | reverse complement strand
ATACGATGGAAGGAAAGATAAAAGCGGAATGGGATACGCTCAGGAAGGTAGTGGTCCACAGGCCAGGAATCGAGGCGTTCCTGGGGCTTTTGGATCCGACTGCCTCTTTATATGAGCGCTCGTTCAATCTGTCTGCTGCGCAAAAAGAGCACGACTCCTTAGTTGGCGTTTTAAAAGACGAGTTTGGGGTGAGCGTAGAGACGCTGGAAGACATTATAAAGTCTAGGGCAAGCCATAGCCGCAAGACAAAGTCGATGGTTGTTGACGCTGCGCTAAAAAGCGTTAGCTTTTCCGGAAACAGAAATGAGGCCCAAATGGCCCTGAAGAAGCTGAAGGGCAATGTGGATAATTATGGCATAGACTATTTTATCAATGCGATAATTCTGGCGCCAAGAGTGTCTATTAAGAAATCAAAAGGTGTCGACGCGATGCACATAAGCGTTACAGAAAAAAATCCGCCGGCCAACCTCTACTTTATGAGGGATCAGCAGGCGGTTACAGATAAGGGCATATTCATGTCCAGAATGGCCAAGCCGCAGAGAAGGCGAGAACCCCTTTTAACCAAGATGCTGTGGGATGCAATGGGACTTTCAATTGTGCATGAAACAACCTCGCCGGGAACCTTTGAAGGCGGAGACTTCATGCCGATGAAAGATTTTGCAATGATTGGCATTGGGGATAGGACCAACAGGCAGGGAGTGGAACAGATGCTTAAGTATGGCCAATCGTTTCAGGAAGTCGCAGTTGTACACCAGCCTTCCCATCCACTCATACCTGGAAACGAGCCGGATCCCATGATTGACATGCATCTTGACACATACTGCAACGTTGCCGGAAAAGATACAGTTATAGGCTTAGAACTTCTGCTGAAAAGGGCAGCAGTAGAAGTTTATAAGAAGGAAGGCAGGTCTTACAAGAAGGAAAAGGCCAGTACAAATCTGCACGGTTATCTCAAAGAAAAAGGCTTTGAAATAATAAATCTTTCTACTTTAGAACAAATGTCATATTCCTCAAATTTCCTTTGCATAAAGAACCATTCAATACTTGCAATAGACAGCAGGCTTGCTGCTAAAAGAATGTTGCATAACTTATCCGGAAAAGCAAGGAGCAATCCCGGAATGTACGGGGCTCTTTTCGCGCATGCTAGAAGGGAGTACCAAAAGCTAACAGTGTCCGGGCAGATGTTTCCAAATAAAAAGGAGCTGCGCGAGAATAAGATTGACTTCGTCGCTTTGGATTTAAGTAATATAACAGGAGGCTACGGCGGCGCCCACTGCATGACCGCAGTTATAGAACGCAGATAGCCGCAAGCTACTTCGTTATTATAGTTCCTGCCTTAAGCTCTGCAGCCTTCTCGGCATTCGCTAAAGATGTTATTACTGCTGACTTGCCAGTATGCCTTACAAAACTTATCGCAGCTTCTATCTTGGGCTTCATGGTGCCTTCGCCAAATTCGCCCTTTTCTATGTAAGCCGAGCATTCATCTGCGCTCACGGTCCCAAGCGGCTTTTGGGATTCCGACCCATACCCCAAAAACACATTGTCTACATCAGTTAGAATGATTAGCATATCAGTATCAAGCTCCCTTGCCAGCAGCGAAGAAGCAAGGTCTTTGTCTATTACGGCATTAGCCCCTTCGTATGCGTTGCCATTTCTCACTACCGGCACGCCTCCGCCGCCATTACATATTACAACCGCTCCGCTGTCGTGCAGGCGTTTTATTATATCAAGCTCCATTATGCCAACCGGTTCTGGAGAGGCGACCACTCTTCTGTACTTGTCGTTCTCCTTTGCCATGGTCCACCCATACTTTTTTGTAATTGCGCCGGATTCTTCCTTATCATAAAACGGCCCTATTGGCTTCGACGGACTTTTAAAATGCGGATCATCTTTATCAACAAGCGTGCGCGTCAATACGCAGCCGAGCTCCTTTTTTATCCCTATCGATTCGAGCTCGTTGCCCAATGCCTGCGCTATCATATAGCCTATCATGCCTTGGCTTTCTGCTCCACATACTGGCAAGGGCATTGCCGGAAGCTTATCCTTTGACCATTCGTACATTGATACTATATCGCCAACTTGTGGCCCATTGCCATGGGTTATAACCACGTTGTTGCCCATCCTTATTATCTCCGCTATCTTCTTTGCTGTATTCTCTATGTTGGAATACTGCTCTTCGAATGTGCCCTTTTCCTTTTCCTGCAATATCGCATTTCCTCCCAATGCTATAAGTATGTTCATCAAATCCCCTAAACGCTTGATTCATGCAACTCTCAATATCTCCAAACCAATGCAAGCGCATTTACACTATGCCTGAAACGCATTTTAAGCGTTGCCTTATGCATGCATATATGACCGTAAAAGGCCCGTCTGACGCTTAATTCGCTTCATTACGTAGCTATTTGAAACGGTGCGATATCCGCAACGGCAAAGGCTAAATCCCTTTTCCTGCCCTTATAAGCCATATTAGGTGATAAGAATGCCAGTCAAGACAGGAGAATACAAAGGATTTCCGACAATAAGCCTGCTGAAAGACGAGCAGGATACGCGACCATTCACTTTCGGCCTTGGAAAAGCCAAGCTGATAATGGCGAACATAGAGGAAATAAAAAAATTCGTGGAAGAAAACGCCAAGCAATAAAGCCAGCTTCGGCAATATTGCATGATATCGCCCGTACTGCGATGCACATGGCATTTATTATCCAAGCTACGGGCTTATGCATCACAGATCAAGGGATATCTTTATTTTGCCTTTATCGGCACCCCATACCGGTACGCCGGGCGCTTCTCCCAATATCTAGGCTATCTAGTTTATCTGTCAGTAATAGCCAACCTTGAACCTTATTCCAGATAGAGTTGCCAGTACAAAAAAGCTCTGTCAGACTGATTACAAAGAAACAGTTTGGCTGGACCAGCCCATAGCAGTGACAAATATGATTAAGACGCCAAATATAATGGCATAGAGATTTCGTAAATTTATTGCATATTCTCTATTAACTTTTTGAATTCGGGGTTGAGTTTTGAAACCACTTCCCTAATCTGATCAGCACTTCTGTGCAAGGCTCTATCTGCAGGGTTGTTGTGGAAATTATCACTCTTGCCCGGCAGAATATGCACATGATAATGTTGGACTGTCCTTCCTGCTCCTGTGCCTACAAGTTCTATCTTGGAATAGCCATCAAGTCCATGCTGTTTGTATAATTCAGCTACTAGCGACTCAGACTTCTGCATGTCCTTCAATTCCACTTCAGTAAGCTCCGTGAAATCCTCTCTGTGCTCTACGGGCATCAGAAGGAAATGGAAATCATGGTCAGCGTCTTTCGACGCAACTATCCTGATTGTGCCAAATTTGACTATAGTAGAAGCGCCTATGATTTTCTCGTCGTCAAATATGTCAGCCATGGCCTTATCACGTTGCACTATTTTTTGCACCATACACACACCGAAACATATGGAATAATAATTACCGCAATAAAGATTTAAAAGACACACAGCCAGCTTAATTTAAGCTTTCATTTTGTTTTGGCAATTGCCGAATCTCATGCCTTTTTGTAGATCGAAATACCCCTGCCCTGCACTCCAATCTCTTTATATCCTGCCTCAGATATCAGTTTTTCTACCTCGTCTCTCTTTTCTATGCCAATTTTAAATCTGGCAATGCCTCCAGCTATTGCAGGTGCAATCATTCTCACTTCCAAATCCGAGCTGTCAATCTCGTGCAACATTATATCGGTTATCCCATTATTTTTATCCAGAAACTCTGCGAGCTCTCCGGCTTGCTCCGCCCTTTTCACATTATCGGAAAGCAGAATTTTACTTGCACTATTCTCTTTTC
>DAHXOG010000074.1 GCA_027364995.1 Candidatus Mancarchaeum sp. | reverse complement strand
CACGGCAGCGGCTCTTTCGGGCATGTCGCCGCTGCCCAGTACAAGGTCAACGAAGGCTTGGCTTATCCAAACAGCAAGCTAGGAGCGCTGATAACGCACATGACTGCGAAGCAGCTGAATGATATATTTATAAGTGAGGGAATAAGGCTTGAGATACCGCTCTACCCATTTTCTCCGGCAAATTTTTCATTGGCCGACAATGGAGAGCTGGGGGCTGGATTCTGCGACCATATTGCAGGCGCAGTGGAAAAAGGATTCATACCAGTTGTTTACGGAGACGTCATAATGGATAAGAGCAAAGGCGTATCCATAGCTTCTACAGAAAAGGTCCTTGATTTCATAGCAAAGGAAATAAAGCCCAAAAAGGTGCTTTACGGCTCCGATACTGACGGAGTTTTTACAGCAAATCCAAAAGAGCACCCTGATGCCAAGCACATAGACGTTATCGACTCGGCAAACATAGGCTCTGCATTGGAAAACACAGGCGTGTCAAATGCCAGAGTTGATGTCACAGGAGGCATGAAAACCAAACTGGCAAGGCTCTACGAAACCTGCAAGCGCACCGGTGCCGAAGGATATATTTTCAACATAACAAGGCCAGGAATGCTAAAGGCTATGCTCCTTGGCACAGCCAACCCGAAATTTTATACTTTGGTCAAGGCCTGATTCTCAGGATCAGAGAAGCTCTTCAGGGGTTATTATTCCGACGACTTTTCCGGAATCGGTTACCAGAACGGCGCCGCTTATTTTTAATATATCCTTTATTGCAGAGACAGGCATTGACTTGCCAACGCTAGGCATAGCTGGCGACATGTATTTTGATATTGTGGAGCCTTTTTCCGCATCGAGCAGGTCTGCAGTCGTTATGGACCCTATTACTCTTCCGTTTTCCACAACAGGGAATTGAGATATGCCGCGCTTGAGCGCAATGGCTACTGCCTTTGATACGCGGTCTCCAGGCTTAAGAGATATGACAGTCTTGTTCATTATTTCATAGGCTTTCTCTGAGTCCGAGACTTCGAGCTGTTCCAGGGTTTCGAAAATGCGCTTGGCGATATTATAATTTGGAGTTACCTTTCCGAGTTCGACTTTTGCAAGCAGCGACTGGCTTATATTGCATTTTGATGCAAGATATTGCTGTGTAAGATTGAGCTTTTTCCTTTTTTGCTTTATGATTTCAAGTTCCGGCAAGTTTGAATACATATATATCATTTATTAGCGGGTGTTTTGCGCACTTCCAATAAGATATTCTTTATCGAGGTAATTTATATCTTAGCTTAAAATCAAAATAAGAAAAGTAATATTTTGTAATATTTTTTATTTACTACTGCGCTTTGAAAGCAGCAGGTAGAACAGCCCGAATATAGCCAATATAATTATGACTGCAACAGCTATCGCACCAACATTCAATCCAATCGTTTTGGCTTTTTGCTGCTGCGTAGTTGTCACAGTGCTGTTCGAGAGCCTAGAGAAATAGAAGTTATTGTTCTTTGCGGCGAATGGGACTACTATGTTTGTGTTTGGATTTCCGACTTCTGATTGCGATGTATCGTTAGGTATGTAAACTTCGGCAGTTGGCTTGCCCATTGCATCCCATATGGGGTTGCCAATGTTGGCATTGGTCGTGGCGTTGTCCTTCGTCCGCATAGCCCGTTTTATTGCGGACAATGAGGTTAAGCAATTCCCTGTAGGGTTGGAGATGTTTGAAGGTACAACCTGTGTGCATTTTCCGTTCGTAACGTTTGGCATTATGTTGGGGTCAAAAACGTATACTATTATTACGTACCAAGGTATTGGGTCATTGTGGAAAGTATTGTTGATAAGGTGCGAGTGTGCAGGCAATGTCATTACGCCGTTTGGCAGGCCGTCAAAGCTGCTCTCTCCGATTAAATTTTCGATCTTTGCAAAATCTGGAGAATATACAAATTTTGGATCAGGCTGGCACATTGACGAGCTGTTGCCAGCGCCGCAATTGACGTAAAAGGTAGAGTTTCTGAAGATGGGCATGCCGTTGGTTGAGTTGACGCCGAATATGCTCATTCCAGCATATGCGGGAACCAATATCCAGTCCGGAAGTGCCTGCGATGAATTAGAGGCAATGCCTGCATAGCATGGGTAATCCGTTTCGTTGGCAGTTGCATTCGGAATTGTAGAGCTAAGTGGAGGGTAGCAGGAATAGCTTCCAGTATAATTATAGGTTATAACCGAACCGTTATAAAATGCACCTGCCTCGTTTGCAGCGGGATAATATTGTATTGAAGACGCAGCCAAGGCTAAATGCAAAAGAATCGCAAATGCAAGTATTAGTGTTATTGCCTTCAAATGACCACAATTTATTGCTTCATGGAATTTATATAATTTTGCAGGTCAACGCAGTTATTTTATGGATTCAGCACAGCTCCTTCCGAAGCGCTAGATACCAGCATAGCGTACTGGGCTAATAGCCCGGATTTGTGCTTTGGTTCAGGCTGCCTCCAGCCCCTGCGCCTTGAGTCCATCTCCTTTTTGTCGACTTCTAGCTCCAGCGTGCCCCTGTCGCAGTCTATGGATATATAATCTCCATTTTTCACAAAAGCCAGAGGACCTCCAACGTAGGCTTCAGGAGATACGTGTCCTATCATTAGTCCCCTGGTGGCGCCCGAAAACCTTCCGTCTGTAACCATTGCCACTTTCTCGCCAAGATCCTTGCCAATGATTGCGGCGGTTACTGAAAGCATCTCGCGCATGCCTGGGCCGCCCTTGGGCCCCTCGAATCTTATGACGACTATATCTCCAGGCTTTACCCTTCCGTTGGTAACCCCATTAAATGCCTCCTCTTCGGAATCGAACACTACTGCAGGCCCTCTAAGCTTTGTTATCTTGGCCGCAGCCACTTTTATCACGGCACCTTCAGGAGCAAGGCTGCCCCTCAGGATCCTTATCCCTCCGCGAACGTGGTACGGCTTTGAAACTTCTGATATCACATCGTTTTTCATTTCTGGGATTTTCATTGATGCGATATTTTCAGCCATGGTTTTGCCAGTAACAGTAAGCACATTGCCGTCAAGGAGCTTGGATTTCAGCAGTTTTTTGAGTACCAACGGCACCCCGCCGACCCTGAACAGGTCTTCCATCGTATGTGTGCCCCCGGGCCTCATATTGGCTATCTCTGGGACTTTTGAGCCTATTCTGTCGAAATCGTCGAGAGTCAGTTTTATTCCATTCTCGTGAGCTATGGCTATCAGATGCATGACGACATTTGTTGAGCCGCCCATAGACATGAGCGCAGTTATGGCGTTTTCGAAAGCTCCATAAGTCATTATGTCTCGCGGCAGTATCCCATTTTCAAGCAGTGCCATTATTGCTTTTCCGGATTCGTAAGCGTAATCGTATTTTATGCCTTCTACAGCAGGCGGTGCGGAGCTCCCAGGAAGCGCCATGCCAAGCGTTTCTGCCATGGTGCCCATAGTATTTGCAGTGAATAAGCCTGCGCATGTCCCTATTCCAGGTATTGCATTGTCCTCGAGCTCTTTGAGCTCCTCGGCACTGAGCTTATTGCTTGCAAACTGGCCCACCGCTTCGAAAACATCTTCCATTGTTATTTCCTTGCCGTTGAGGTAGCCGTTCATGTTGGTGCCGCCGTATAATATTATGGAAGGTATGTTAAGCCGTCCGGCAGCCATCAGCATGGCCGGGGTAGTCTTATCGCATCCGGATATGCCTACGAATGCGTCGTAGGCATGGGCGTTTATCGTCATTTCAACAGTATTGGCTATTATTTCCCTGCTTACGAGCGAGTACTTCATGCCCTCGTATCCCATTGCAACGCCGTCTATTACTAAGGGAGTCGCGAACATCCTAGGGGTGCCCTTGTTGTAATATACGCCCTCCTTTGCCTTCCTGCCAAGGCCCATAGTAT
>DAHXOG010000073.1 GCA_027364995.1 Candidatus Mancarchaeum sp. | reverse complement strand
AAAGCTTACCTTAATACAGGAACTTTTAGGCCTTTCGGTTTGTTCCCGTATTATGCATTTGCATTCGGCAAACTAAAAGTCTGGCTGCAGTGGTTTTATTTGTGTAATCGCATATTGTTAACGTAGCTTTTATAATTTACTTAAAATAATCATAATACAAATAGATGAGTTAAAAGCATAAAATATTACAGTATAAAGAATATTAATAACTAGTATTGATAATGTTTTGCTTAATGCTAAAGGTGTTAAAATGGCAGAAGAATTGAATCCTTTCAAGATAGCGCAACAGCAGCTCGATGAGGCTGCAGAGGTAATGGGACTTGACGAACAGGCGCATGCGATACTAAGAGAGCCGATGCGAACGCTCATAGTCAACATACCAGTAAGGATGCATGATGGCAAGGTACATGTATTCCAGGGTTTCAGGGTGCATCATAACGATGCCAGAGGTCCCGTAAAAGGTGGCATAAGGTTTCATCCGAAGGAAACCCTCGATACAGTAAAGGCGCTTTCCGAATGGATGACGTGGAAGGTTTCGCTTGCGAATGTGCCTTTCGGCGGAGCAAAGGGAGGCATAATATGCGATACAAAGACAATGACGCCAGCAGAGCTGGAGGCTCTTTCAAGAGGATATGTAAGGGCAATAGGCAAGTACATAGGTCCTGAGGTTGACATACCGGCGCCTGACGTTTATACAACTCCGCAGATAATGGCATGGATGATGGACGAGTACAGCAATATAGTAAGGCACAATGAATTCGGAACCATAACAGGCAAGCCTTTGGAGGTCTGGGGCAGCGAGGGCAGGAGCGACTCAACCGCAATGGGCGGAATGTTCGTAATGAGAGAAGCAGCTAAAACATTGGGAATAGACCTTAAGAATGCAAAGATAGCCGTGCAGGGATTCGGAAATGCGGGCATGTTCGCCTATACGCTTTCAAAGAAGCTTTTCGGCTCTAAGGTTGTAGCGATAAGCGATTCCAACGGCGCAATATACGATCCCAATGGCTTAGACCTGGCAAAGCTGGAGAAAGCCAAAAAAGAGACAGGCAGCGTAACAGGCTACGAGGGCGGAGAAAAGCTTACGAACGACCAGCTCCTCGAAACTGATGTCGATATACTCATACCAGCTGCAATAGAGAACCAGGTCACTGGAGCCAATGCCGATAAGGTAAAGGCAAAGCTTTTGCTTGAGCTGGCGAACGGTCCAGTAACACCAGAAGCCGACAAAATACTCCACGAGAAAGGCGTATTCGATGTGCCTGATTTCCTGGTAAATTCGGGAGGCGTGATAGGCTCATACTTTGAATGGGTGCAGAACATCGGAGGGTATTACTGGAGTGCAGACGAGGTCTATAGCAAGCTGGACAAGATAATAACGAAGTCATATACCGACATGATGGCCACAAAGAAGGAATACGACGACAAAGGCAAAAAGATAACGCCAAGGACTGCAGCATATATAATAGCAGTATCAAGGGTGGCGGCAGCCATGAAGGCAAGGGGCTGGTATTGAGGTGTAGCAATGGCAGGCAATAAAGCTGAGTTCGGAGTCATTGGAGGCTCCGGGCTGTATTCACTTTTTGAAAACCCCAAAGAGCTTGATATAGATACAAAATACGGAAAGCCTAGCGACAAGGTATCGCTAGGCACAATAAACGGCAGGAATGTGGCGTTCATACCAAGGCATGGCAGGAACCACACAATACCGCCGCACATGATAAACTACAGGGCAAATCTGGCTGCATTCGATTCGTTGGGCGTAAAAAGGATAATATCAATAACAGCAGTCGGCTCATTAAGGATGGATTTCGTGCCTGGAGATATGGCGTTTCCAAGCCAGTTCATAAACCTGAGCAACGGGAGAAAGGAAACATATTTCGATGCAGAGCCTGTAACGCATGTCAGCACAGCCTTCCCATACTGCCCAGAGATGAGGAAGAACGCAATAAATGTGGGAACCTACGACAACATAAAATATCATGAGAATGCAACGCTAGTTGTCATAAATGGGCCAAGGTTCTCCACAATGGCGGAATCAAAGCTTTTCAATTCCATGGGTGCTGACATAATAAACATGACCCAATATCCTGAGATAACTCTTGCAAAGGAGCTTGCGATGTGCTATCTATCCATAGCAGTAGTAACGGATTATGATGCCGGCATAGAGGCCGATCAGAGAATCCCTCCAGTATCGTTGGAAGACGTGAATAAAAGGTTCGAGGCCAACATGCATAAGGTAAAGCTTATGCTATCTGATATAATAAAGGATACAGCACAAGAGCGTTCATGCGACTGCGGAAAATCCTTGGATAATGCACAAATGCATAAATCATAAACGCTGTGTTATGCACTAGTGCATAGCTCTTTGGCTTATGGATTGGCATGCTGATGTTTCCAGGCATGCAAAACTCAAAGGCATAAAAAGGTTTTAATATATTAAGCAAGATAATAACTATATAATATTGAGGTGTTTGGAATTAAGATTAAAGATATAAGGGCAATGCAGGAGAATGCTCTCAAGTCTAAAATAGGAGAGCTAAACCTAGAGCTTGCCATAGAGAAAAGGAAGATTGCAGCTACTGGCGTATCAAGCAAGGTAGTGAAGATAAGGGAGATAAGGAAGACCATAGCAAGGATAAATACCATACTCAACGAAAGAGGTGCAATAAAGAAATGAGTGACATATGTCCGAAATGCGGATTGCCTAAAGAGCTATGCGTATGCGATGTTCTTGATAAAGAAATAGAAAGCAGGATAAAGGTTTATACTAAAAAGTCCAAGTTCAACAAGGTTGTTACTGTAATAGAGGGGCTCAACTCCGGAGACATGGATAATGCCCTAAAAGGCCTCAAGCGCACGCTTGCATGCGGCGGCACATCAAAGGATTCTATAATAGAGCTGCAGGGCAACCATAAGTCAAAGATAAAGGGAATACTGATAAACATGGGCTACAAGGACACGAGCATAGACGTAGCCTCATAATCCTTTATAATCGCTATTATAAATTATAATCATTTAGCGTAAGCTAGGCACACGAGGCAATGAAATGGCAGTTATGGGCATAGAAAGCAGCGCGCATACCTTCGGCGTAGGCATATCGGACAATGGAAAAATAATAGCGAACGCGAAGCGCATGTATCCAATAACCGACAAGGGCATGGTGCCGTCGCGGGTATCTGAATTCCATGCGTCGAACGCTAAGCATGTGATAAAGGAGGCGCTTGAGGCATCTGGGATTTCGCTTTCGGACATTGATGCGATAAGCTATACCAAAGGGCCCGGCTTAGGCCCGTGCCTCAGGATCGGGCAGATCTCCGCGCTCACATTGGCGAATAAGCTTTCAGTGCCTGTATACCCGGTAAACCATGCAGTGGGTCATGTGCAGATAACATCTCATTTTTCCGGAATCAAGGATCCTATAGCAGTATATGTCAGCGGAGGCAATTCCCAGATACTGGGCATTTCGCCCAAGCCATTCAAGCACTACCATGTCTATGGGGAGACTATGGACATAGGCATAGGCAACATGCTTGACAATTTCGCCAGGGCTGCCAAGCTCAACCCTGCATGGGGCTCAACAGTCGCAAAGGTGTCTGAGAACGGCTCGTACATAGACATGCCATATACCGTTAAGGGCATGGATTTCACTTTTACAGGATTGCTGACATTCGCGACAAAGGCGTTGGGGAAAAGCAGCGTAAGCGATGTCGCGTATTCCTTACAAGAAACATCATTCAGCATGGTCGCGGAGGCTGCGGAAAGGGCTCTCCTCCTAAATCGCAGCCACGGAGTAATATTGTGCGGAGGAGTGGCGCAGAGCCTAAGGCTGCGCGAGTTATTGTCCGGAATGGCGGCATCTCATAAATCAAGGTTCTTTGCTGCCGGAAACGAATACAATGCCGACAATGGCGCGATGATAGCCTATGTCGGGGAGCTAATGCATAAGCATAAGGTTCACGTGAATAAATCAGAGCTTACTGTAGAGCAGCGCTACAGGATAGATGATATGGAGAT
>DAHXOG010000072.1 GCA_027364995.1 Candidatus Mancarchaeum sp. | reverse complement strand
AGAAGGTTCACGCATATTGGTTATTATTTTTTAAGCTTTTTAAGCCCTTCCTCTTTAGTTACCCTTGCAAACATCGACGCCTTGCGGACTACCGATGCGCTTGAAGCGCCCTGCTCGAACGCAGTGCCTATCTGCACTATGTCTGCACCGCTCTTGTATACCGTTGCAAGCTCTTTTGTGGACAGTATGCCGCCTCCCACTATATATGGCACATCTATCGTGGACTTTACGGCTTTTATCATTTCAGATGGTATAGGGCCGCATCCCTGGAGGCGCGGATTTGATCCCGTATCCGTAACTATCAGCCTGTTTCCAAGGTATTGTCCTGTGAGCGCTAGCGCTGCGGCCAATTTTGGTTTCTCCTGGGGCACAAGGTTAGCGTCCCCAACCCAGCCAGCTGTTCCGCCCGGCGATATAAGTATATAGCCCACTGGAAGAGGCTCTATGCCTGCCATTTTTATTATTGGGGCGCCGAGCATTTGTACCTGTGCATGCCAGTATGGATTCCTTGAATTCAACAGCGATTGGAAATATATCGCATCTGCATATTTCGTTATCGTTGCAACATTGCCGGGAAACAGCACTATCGGTATGCTTATCGATTCCTTTATTGCCTTTGTTACTTCGTCAAGCATTGAGCCTTGGACGCCGCTGCTTCCGCCTATTAAAAGTACGTCAGCGCCTCCTTTGTCTACGGCTTTTGCAGTATTTACTATGTCTTTCCAGCTTTTATAGTCTATCGGATCTATAAGGCTGAACAGCATTGCGCCCTTTGATTCTAGGGTTTCGTCTATGTACTTTTCTACCTTTCCTTTTTTTATTTGCATCTAGATACCTTAAGTGATTCTATTATTTTGGCTTCTTAGTTTTTTTGTATTCGTTTATTAGTATAAGCCCGTCGACATCGATTTTGTGCTTTGGCTTGAAGTCAAGATCTTTGCGCGCTTTCGATATGTCAATGCGCCTGTCGCTTGCCACAAATTCCAGTTCATCGTAATTTATGTTTACTATTTTGCTTGTGACCTTTGCCAGCGCATGGGGTATGCTCCTTTTCGGAGGTGACACCGACAGATTCTTTGCGGCAAACTCGAACAAGTCTTTTACAGTATGAAATTCACCATCAGTTATATTATATATGTTGTTTTTAGGATGGGGATTATACGCAGCAAGCATGCATGCTTGGACTGCATCGTCCACTTCTATTAACGATATGTGGTTATTGCCCCCTCCTATGTACATTGCTTTGCCGTTTTCTATAAGATTAAACATCTTAAAGTACGAATCCTTATATCCCATTCCGTAAAAGGTCCCAAACCTCAATATCGTATACTGTATCAATGGGTTTGCCGCTGCGAAAGACTTTATCACCTGCTCTGCCATTAACTTGCTCTCGGAATACGGACTGGAAGGCTTCGTTTTCGAATTCTCATTAAGCAGCTCGCCGCTTCTTTTATAGCCGTATACGGATATGGTTCCTGCGTATATAAGGCCTAATGTCTTTTTTGTATTCTTGTTTGCCGCTTCATACGCATTAAGCAGGTTTTCCGTCCCTATCACGTTGATATTTATCAGATCGTCATAGGTGTTCTTGTAGTTATAGACTGCACCCGCAATATGGAATATTAGATCGACATTGGAGCATGCCGACTCCAGCACCTTTGAATCGCTTTCCTTTTGCAGCGTGAGATCGGCCACATAGACCTTTACCTTTGATGGAAGCGTCATCCACTCATTGGTCTGTGACGGATCGGTGCGCAGCAAGGTCCTTACCTCGTTGCCGTCATCCAAAAGCCTTTGAACGAGTTTGCGGCCCAATGCAGAAGTGGCTCCGGTAACTAGGGCTATTTTCGGTCCATTGCCTGTAGTAGAATCGCTAGCCATTTTGAGCCACCTTGCTTTCGCCGTCCAAAACCGCCTTTGCAATGTCCTTTATCCTGCCTTCAGTAAGCTTGTTTATGGCATATGGGACCCAGTCCTTGCCATAGGCCACATATACGCTCATCCTAGGGTTTGATTTAAGCAGCATTCCGAAGCGCTTCCTATTATACCCTAATGGCACCTCAAGCCTTAAATCCTTTTTGTAGCCATCGCATTCATCAAATAAGCTTAAAAGCGTCTTTTCGTCATGGCTGAATATTGTAGTGTCTATTTTGCTGTCTCCAAGCTTTGATATGCACTTGTAATAATTTGAATTGCGGTCTTGGTTATGCTTCTTCTGCTTTGGCTTTGACTGCTTCTTGCCGTTGGATTCCGAAGTGGCCATGGGCGAAGCCAAAAGTTTTATGTTATTGTAAGACAGCATAGGTTTGGGTATGCTGCCGTTCGTGTATTTAAAAACGTAATCCATAGGCACCTCGACGCCTATATTCTTGTTCCCTTTATACCTGCTTTCAAGGTCGAATATGTTGCTTTGTAGTATTGACGCTTCGCTCTCTATCCAAAGCCTCTTGCCATACTTTTCCGACGTTGAGACTATGGAGTCCAATGCGTTTATCGCCTGCTCCTTGTCATAGAGATAGCCGAGCTGCGAAAGGCGCAGCGATATGTCAGTGCGCAGGTTTAGCCTTGTAAGCTGCCTGATTATCTCGGAGTAGCTGTTTACGTTGTACTTTATCCTTGCGGGCGTGTTCGCATTCTCGTTCAGGAACGTTATGGTTGCGCTTATATCCTTGTCGTTAAGCTGCTTCACAGTACGTATAACTGAAGCAGTAGTGCTTCCAGCTATGTGCTTTTTGACTAGCTTGAATACGAGCCTTTTTATAAGGCCATGATCGTTGCTTGGCAATAAACCACTAATAATTTTTATGCTTGTAGTATTGGCGCTATGCCCATAGGCAATATGCATTAGCTTATGCCAATTCATTAATTTAAGGCTTTTGATTTATATCTATGCCGATTGTCGTATAAATAATTTATTGAAAGCATTTTAAGCCTTTCCAACGAATTAGATAAAGGTTATATGGAAGGGGTAAGATTACTAAGCCTTGGGGCCGTGCTTGAAAAGCTTGGCAATGCCATACGCTCATTCGTGCGCGACATCAGCGAATTATCGGATGAGAACAAGGGCGTAAGCCTTACCGAGATAAAGGAACTGAGGAACTTCGCCAAGAACAAGATAAGCGAGGGCATAGACCCCATCGAGAATGCCAGGATAATAAACCTTCTGAATATATTTGTTGAGGACAAGAATTTTATAGAATTGACGAAGGAGGATACTGACGAGTGGCTTGAGTTTTTGGAATCCATAGAGTCAGGGATAAAGAGGGGAGACGTAAGCTTGACCGAAAAGGAGCAGGAAGAGCTGAAGGACATTGAAAGGCTTACAAGCGACATAAAGGCATTGATCAGGAAATGAATGGCGTCGTGGCACGCCGGCAAATAGGCCGCGCATGTTGTTTGGCTTATGTATTGTTAGCTTATGGAGTCAGTGCTTGACTGCGCTTTTGGCCTTATTGCGTTGTTCGCATTATACGAATTTGACTGATGCACCTTTAGACTCTGCAGCTGCGACAGCCTTTTTAAGCAAACCATTGGTCTTTTCCCAGTCCGCTTGCTTATAGCCTTCAAACTCGTTTACATATGCTGTTCTTAATGCCTTGAAATTATCCTGCCCTATTGCGTTTTTTACCTCCTTGGTTATCGCAGTTTTTGAGCCGTCGATTAACATTGACACCAATAGGCTAGCGCGCGCAACCATGAGCTTTTCTGCTGCATCAGCGCTTTTTGGATCTACGGAATTGAATGCGTTATTCAGAAACTTCTTCGAATATGCCCTTGATTTGCCCCCAGGCAAAAGGGCCTCCTCCATGGAAAGCATTGCCTTGTTTCCGTATTTTATTACATTTAACGAATCTATGCTTATATGCTCAGTGTCTGTTTCAAGGTTCTTGAGTGATTTTTCAAATTCTCTTTTTTCAGAATCCGAAAGGTTCAAAATGTTAATCCCTTTGGCAACTGTGATCAAATCAGATACAGAATCATATCCCAAAAGTTTTATGTCTACTGTTGAGTCGGATTTAGGGGAATTTGCAGATTGCCTATCGTCGTTGAAACTCCTGCCTAGCCCATTTAGGAAATTGGTCAAAATGGTGCCATCCTCT
>DAHXOG010000071.1 GCA_027364995.1 Candidatus Mancarchaeum sp. | reverse complement strand
TTTTACACTTTGGCGCCTTGAATATATATGATAGAATTAATTTAATAACTTTATGCTTAACGCTTACGTATGGGAATTTTTATCTTTGACTAACATTATCTTGTTCGTTATGCCGAATCGCGTGGATTTTATTATTCCTATATTCTCCAATTTGCGGATTATCCTGTGAACCTTAACCTTCGAAAAACCGCTTTTTACCACTATATCTGACTGCAACATCTGCCCGTTGGCGGATATCATGTCTAATATTTCCCTATCGTTTTTGTTTAACATCTTTCCGGTAACTTTTATTTCGCTGGTCCTTACTGCTTTCTTTATTTCCTGCTTGTTCCTGATCCGTATCTCCCCGAATTCTATGTTAAGCAAGGTAATTCCTGCGATTATTAGGATTATTCCTCCTACGAACGGTATTACGAAGTCAAACGAGATGTTTAGAACGCTGAAGCTTATGTCCCTGAGCGTGTGCAATGGTATTCCGCTGAAGAATGCGGCAATCATCATAGCTCCGCGTATTATAGATATTATTAGCAATATGGCTCCTGTAGATGTCGTTATTATTGCAAGTTTTACGTGCTTTTTGTTGTTTGAGTCATTTGACAATCTAACACCGCGCATTAGATTATAAGTATTGCATATATTATTTGGCAGTAGGGTTTATATAAAATGGTTTTTACATTATATATTGTATTAATTAATGCAGATTAGCGTATGAAGCACTGGAAGTCCAAGGTTGCAAATTGCTTTGGATTATGGAATACGCGCTTAATGGATGAAACAGCTTATGCATAATCGCTTATACGGATTAATATGTGATTTTATATGGAAAAACGTAAACCGGCGTTGATACTTATGGCAAAGCAAGCCGATATACTGATATGCTTAAGGGACAAGGCCAAGGATTGGAGCATAAGCGAGCTTGCAAAGCACACAAATTCTACCTATGTCCATGTATGCAATTTCATAATGGAGTGCGAAGACAAGGGCATAGTCGAGAGCCAGAAGCATGGAAAGGACAAGATGATAAAGCTAACGAGCAAGGGCGAACTTTTGGCGTCTCACATAGATGGCATATACGCCTTGATAAATGGCAATGGCGACAATGCTCAGATACGCACTACGGCATGAAGGTTTCCAAGGCCCAGCTTTGCCAGCACCGCGTCAGGGTCGTTGTAATAATCCCTTACCACTTCGTTTATGCTCTTTATGTCCCTCCTCCCAAGCTTGTTAAGCTGCGCAAGCATCATTGCCCTTACATTTTCCTCAGCCAATATATCAGGCGGTGGTACGCCTATCAGTGTTGAAAGCGTATCCCTGTATGTTACGCTTGGAAGTATTGCCGAAGCCTTATGCGTTTTGTAATCCAGTTTGTATAAATCGGAGAGCAATATCTGGGTTTCTATTCCTGCCAATTCGGATATCTGGACGACCTTTCTGTGAGGTATGCCGTTTTCATATACCTGCGAAAGCACTATCAATGCGTCTATTACTGGTATTATGTCCTTGGGCACGTTCATTGGAGAGTGCTGCAGCCTGTTTATGATATCCCTTGATGACGAGGCGTGTATTGTGCCCATTGATATCTTTCCTATGTTCATTGCGGTTATCATGTCGTTTGCCTCCTCGCCCCTGACCTCTCCTATTATTATCATGTCAGGCCTCATCCTTAAGGCGTTCTTGACCAGCTCGACCATTGGCATATCCTCGCTTGTTTCGAGCCTGACGCAGTTTTCCTGTGTGGATGTATCCAGTTCATACGTCTCTTCTATTGTGACTACCCTCTGCTCAGGCCTCATGAATGAGAACAGCGCGTTAAGCAATGTCGTTTTCCCGGCTGCTGGCATTCCCGCTATAAGCAGGTTTGCTGGCCTTACCTTAAAACCGTCCATATAGAGCCATAGCCTTGCCGCTATGCTGTAATCGAGAGTGCCTGAGTTTATCAGGTCTATTATGCTTAATGCCGTTGCCTTGAAGTTCCTTATCGTGATGTCGTAACCCAATGGAGATGACACGACATTGGCCCTGCTTCCGGACGGAGTATGCACATCGAGTATATTGCCTTTGGCAGATTCGTTAGTGGCGTAAAGCTTGAGCTTGTTCACGAACCTTGAAAGCTTCTCCTTGTCGTCGAACCTCACATCAAGCTTTTTTTGCCCCTCCTTGGCATCGTAAACGAATACGCTTTTCGTATTGTTTATCATTATATCTTCTATTGACTGGTCCTCCATGAGCTTATCTATGGGAGAGAGGTCATTTATATCGTTGATTAATGAAGTGACGTCCTCTTCGCTTATATCCGGCCTCATCTCCTTTGCCGTGAGCTTTATGAGCTCCTTCCTGCGATCAACGTTTTCCACGTTTACAAATCTGCCTACGAGCTTGTTAAGTATGCTGTCTTCTATCTTGTATAAGTCAGCGTCCATTGCAATCAGAATTAGATTGGCAAACAATCCTTTTAAAACTGTTGGAGAATTATTAGTTTTGCACAATGGACTTTATTATGAAGGAAGGATCGAATTCCATGAGCGAATCGTAGCTTTCCCCTGTGCCGAAGAAGAATATAGGTATGCCGGTAACATCGGATATTGATATCGCGTTTCCCCCCTTTGAGTCGCAGTCGAGCTTTGTTAGTATTATGCCGTCTATTTTAATGAATTTTACGAATTCTGCTATCTGCTCTGCTATCCTGTTTCCAGATGTGCTTTCGCCAACATATATTGTTATGTCTGGCTTGGCCACCCTCTCCATCTTTTTTATTTCGTTAAGGAGATTCTTGTTCGTTTCCTGCCTGCCTGCCGTGTCTATAAGCACTACATCCAGCCCATGGGCCTTTGTATACTCTATCGCATCGAATGCTATGCTTGCGGGATCCGCGCCGTATGCACCCTTTATTATAGGCATTCCAAGCTTTGAGGCGTGGTAAGCTGTTTGCTCTATCGCGGCTGCCCTGAATGTGTCGCTTGCGGAGAATACTGAGCTTATGCCGTTGTTTTTTAGCATATATGCTATTTTTGACATGGTTGTGGTCTTGCCTGTGCCGTTTGGCCCCAAGAACATTATCGATACAGGGCGCATTCCGGAATCAAGCTTATGCCTTACAATCTCAAGCAGCTGCTCTTTCGGCTTTCCGGCCTCAAGCACCTTTTCCAGCTCTAAGCTTACACAATTCGATATGCCGCTTTGCAGGTTCGAGGACTCGAAGCGTGTATTTGACATCTGGGTTTTCAGGGATTCTATGAATTTCTCCGTAGTGGCATATGAGACATCGGATTGTAGCATTGTCATCATTAGCTCTGAAGAGAACCTTTCTATATCGTTATCGTTAAGCTTTATTTCCTTCGAGAATGCGCTTTTTAATCTTGTCGATAATGAGAGTTTTATGTCTTTGCCTTTTTCGTTGTTCTGGACTTGTTTTTCAGGATTGCCCTTAACGCTTTGCCTATTTTCGCTCTCGTTGCTTTTTTGTGCAATGCTGTAATCGGGAGGGGATTCGTCTTCTGTGGGCTTATCCGTTCCTGTTTCTTCTGATATGGGTTGTATATTATTTTCTATATCAGAATTTGCTTTTTCGTTCCCAAGATTATTCGCTTCTTCCTCATTTTCGCTTTTAACTATTGAGCTTATGGCATTCGATATTTTTTTCCTTAGAGAATCAAACATTTTTATTCCTGTTTCAAAATCTTTTCCATCTTGGCGGCAATCTCGAATAGCGCGTCCTCTGCTTTATTCCTTTCCTTTAACAGCCCTTGCATATTTTTTGATTGCTCGTTGATTATCGAGGATATGTGTTCGGAAGCCTCCTTATGGTCTTTTTCAAGTAGATAGCCTGCGCCTATGGAGACCAGAACCATGTCCGAGGATGATGCCTTTGAGTTTAGCAGTATCGACGATTCTATCGGCAGTAATATGTTTGAGTTTTTAATCTTGTCGAAATTGTCCAGTGAGGTTTTTGACGCGTTTAGCTCGTTTATGTATTCGATTATTGCATTTATTTCCCTGCTTAGCTCCGAATACCTGCCTTGGTAGATCTGCTGCATGTATTGCAGATTCTGAAACGCCTCTTCGTCGGTTTCGGATTCTTTAGCTGCCATGCGATTACCTCATTTTGCGGCAATTACCTCGTTTATCTTAATTTTGTTTTTTCTAATCCCCTGCTTTGCGCCTATCTTTACAATTATTGTATCTATTGCGTGCTGCTCGCTTTCGGCAGTAGTTTTGACCTCGAATTTTGTGCCTTTCTTGCCGTTTATCTCTCCTTT
>DAHXOG010000070.1 GCA_027364995.1 Candidatus Mancarchaeum sp. | reverse complement strand
ATAAACCTGCTCGTAGTAGACAACCCTCCAAGCGATTATATTAGATTTTCAATAGAAACGTACCTATATAAGACAAAAGAGGCAGGGCAAGAAACATTAATGCTGTATCGCGAAGATGCGAAACAGATTATAAAATCTTTTGAAGACTTTTGGATGTTTGATAGAAAAGTAGTAATTCCGATGCATTATGACAACGAAGGTCATTTCTTAAGCACCGGGAAAACTGTTACTTCAGGGTCGGAGCTTGAACAGTATAAAAAAATTCACGATGAGCTTCTAGATAAAGCAATTCCGATGGAAAAGTTTATAAAGGTCCATAGATTATACAAGAATAATAATAAGAAAAATCTTTCATATTAATAGGGCGAATAAATGAAGACGCTATATGACTACGACGAAGATTGTAATACGGGAAGGGGCTGTCCAAAATTTGTTTTGGATGAAGGCACAGGCAAGGTTGCATTAATGGACAGAAAAGGCAATTCTGCTACAATGGATGTAAAAGAATTTAATGCATTCATAGACGCGGTGCTTTCAGGGCAAGTAAATAAGATATAACCAACACGTTTGTATATTAAAACTATATCTACGCCCTAAGAGTCGTTCGTGCCGCTAGGCTGCTTGTTTCATAATGGATATTTGTATTATATACTTTTTATCTAATATTTCAGCGTGTTTAAATGGAAGAGGAAATCGTTTTTACGGATAAGGTAAGGATCTACGATACCGATGCGCAGGGAGTGGTGCATTACGCGGGATATTACAGGTTTTTCACAGACGCAGCAGAGAATTTCATGAATGAGGTGCTTGATACAGATTACCCTCTAATCGATACCGATACATGGTTCGTTGTGGTGGAATCGGAAGCTAAGTACTTCATGTCCGCAAAGCTCGGCGATGAACTGATGGTAATGCTAAAGCCAAAGCTAATTTCCGAGAAGGTATTGAGGTTCGATTTCGAGATATACATAAAGGACAAGCTTAGCTGCGCAGGTCACATGACACAGGTATCCATAAATAAGAACGAGTGGCATGCGGTGCCAATGCCTCAAAAGGTGCAGGAAAAGATAAAGGCGCTTTCAAGCAAGAGGCACAAGCCTAAGCAATGAGCGCGAACACTATAAGGCACACGCCGCTGGCCAATACAGCCGCGAAAAAGTTGGATGTGAACTTGTTGCCAGTGCCTCTCTCCTCAAAATAGCCAAGCATTGAGTCGAATACGGTGCCCAGGAACCCTGTAATCAATACTATATAAAACAGCTCGAATACAGGAATAGTCGCAAGCGTAAGGTGCGGCATTGCGAAAATCGTGACACTGGTAAGGAAGCTGCCTATCAAGCCGGTAAACAAGCCCAATAATGTAATACCCCCGGATGTGCCTTTTTTCACATGCTTAAGCCCGAATATCGACCTTGGCTCGCCATCGAGCACACCAAGCTCGCTGCTGAACTTGTCTGCGGTGGCTGCGCTTACCGCGCTAAGGAATCCTGCTATCGCAAAAAGCTCAATAGTGCCGCTTGCAGAATAAGCGCCTATGGCAAATATGACCACAAAAAACAGGGGAAGCAATCCATTGGCCAATACGTTCTTGTAGCCCCTCTGCTTCTCGTAAAGGTTTTTCTTCTTCTTGTAAGCAGTTCCTGCGAACGTCACTACAGCTGACACTACCAAAAACCAAAGCATGACAAGGAAGAAGAACAGCCCGTAAATAGGCCACGCTAGTATAAGCATGGCTATTCCCATGGCTATTGCCAATAATGTGGCCTTTATGTCCAAAGTCAAAAAGGTTTTCATTAAGATTCCGTGAATAATGCGCATGCAAAACTAGGGTCAGCAACATGCGCACTTACAAATACGGGTATAATTTATCGCAAAGGTTAAAAAAGATGCCTAATACCCTTTCGGCATCATCGTAACAAAAAATGCGCAATCACGGCAATCCTAAAAACGTAATATAATAAAAATATTCCGCTATTTCAAAAGCCTTTTAAACTTATCTTTTTATATTATATTACGGGTTCTCTACTGTAGGAAGGTCGTGAAGAACTGGTCGCCTTGCCAGCGTGTTTATCACGCTGGCACTATTTCTATTTAAGCTTATGGTTTACCTGTAATCATACCTATCATTTCACATAAGCTGGCTATTAGCGAATGTTATAAATTCATAACGCAACAAATAGGTATGCGCAATTAACTGGTGCTTATTATATGGCAAAGGAAAAAGCGGTTAGGGAATTGGAGGACCTGCCCGGAATAGGGCCGACAACCGCGGAAAAGCTCAGGGCTGCAGGCGTAGATACACTGGAAAAGATAGCGGTTTCCGCTCCTCACGATCTGGCCGAGCTCGCAGGCATAAACGCCGAGAAGGCAAAGGAAGCCATAAAGGCGGCACAGGATGCAACTACAATAGATTACGAGTCAGGAGCGCAGATAATGGAAAAGCGTTCGATGCTTGGAAAGATAACTACAGGATCAAAGGATCTAAACGAGCTCATAGGCGGAGGGGTAGAAACCAATGCGATAACTGAGGTATATGGGAAATTTGCAAGCGGAAAGAGCCAGCTAGGATTCCAATTATCGGTAAACGTTCAGCTGCCCAGGGAGAAAGGCGGCCTTGAAGGCAATGTGCTATTTGTGGATACTGAAGGCACATTCAGGCCGGAGCGCATAGCAGAAATGGCTAGAGCCCTGAAAATGGATGAAAACCAGGTGCTGCAAAACATTGTGGTTGTCAGGGCCACAACAACGGAGAAGCAGATACTCACAATAGAGCGTGCCGACAGCTTGATAGAAGAGAAGAACATAAAACTCATAGTCGTCGATTCTTTAATGTCACTTTTCAGGTCAGAGTTTATAGGAAGGGGAGCGCTAGGAGAGAGGCAGCAGAAGCTTAACGTCCACATACATAAGCTCCAATCGCTTGCAGACAAGCATAATCTTGCGGTTTATATAACCAATCAGGTAATGGATAACCCTGGAATACTGTTCGGCGATCCCACAACACCGATAGGCGGCAACATACTGGCCCACGCAGCTACAACAAGGCTTTACCTTAGAAAAAGCAAGGAGGACAAGCGCATAGTGAGGCTTGTGGACAGCCCAAGCATGCCTGATGGCGAATGCGTAATAAAGGTTACCCCAGACGGCATAACTGACTGACAATACATATCTTTTCCTCTAAAGTATCAGTACCGATTTTAGCTTTAGCTATATTGCCTATTCATATCCATTTTCATACTTAATTGGCATATCTGTTTACCAAACGTCAATAAACGATAATAAAAGATAATTTAAATACTTTACTACAATAAATGATATTTGTGGTTTAATGGAGAGATTAAAAATGGAAACTGAAGCAGTAAAGCAAAATGTAGTAGAATCGGCGAAGGACAATCGCCTACTAATAGATACGAAGAATTTAGATCCAGAAAAAGTAAAGCGCATAAGTATTCTGGAAAATTACGACATTTCATTAATCACGGATAAGTTCAGTTCTAAATACAGCAGTTTATATTCAATTCCAGAGCAGGTCTACATGACCAAAACGCTATTGGGGAGAGATATAACTCCAGAAATTGCCAAGAAACTAGAAAACGATTTCAAGAAATGGATATCCCTTACAATATTGGAACCAAAAACAAGTTTTGCCCCTATAAGCAGAGAGATGGACATGTATTGGCACCTGTTCATACTACATACAAAAGAATACAACGACTTTGTAAATACTGTGCTAGGAAGAAGATTCGGTCACCAACCTACCAATGAAAAAATAAAGGACGAGGTTAACCAGGCAGGCGATAATACACGCAAACTTTTCCACAACCTATATGGCAAATCTGAAGTAGAAAGGCTTAAGGAACAACCAACTACACTGCTACTCAGACACGATACTATGGCTTGTCAACCAGCAGATGACTGTGGTCCAGAAAACATCTGTAACCCTGATCATTGTGGCACGGGCGCATGTCAACCATAAAATAAATATATGCCCTGTTATAAACAGGGCTTTAAATCTTTAAGTTTATAAGTTGAAGGTGGATAAATGGGTACCATAAACGTCCCTACTATAGAGTTTAGATATTCAAGAGTATATCTAAGATGCCTCCTCAACAAGGAGATAGATGACACTACTAATGCTAAAATCCGCAAATTCATACCATTGTACAAAAGATACTGGAAACAATACTCCTATACTATACCATCAAAGCTCTCTGAAATAACGGGCCTAAAATGGAAAGAAAATAATATAGTGTGTTATGTTGTTGGAAAGGCCAGGGGTTTGTCAGACCCACTAAGTATAAGGGCAATCCATGACAAACAATATTTCATTTACTT
>DAHXOG010000006.1:7791-15690 GCA_027364995.1 Candidatus Mancarchaeum sp. | reverse complement strand
GCCTGGGAGCATATTGACGTGCGCAGACAACAGCGGCGCAAAAACGCTAATGATCATAAACAAGATAGGCAAGGCCGGATCACATAAGAGGATGGCATCTAACGGCATAGGCGATATAGTATTGGCCAGCGTGAAAAGCGGCTCGCCGCAATATATAAAGAAGAAGGTCAGGGCCATAATAATAAGGCAAAGGCACCCGATAAGGCGCTCAAACGGCATGAGGATAAGGTTCGAGGACAATGCAGCCATACTAATAAGCGATGCAAACCTGCCAATAGCGACCGAGGTAAAAGGAGCTATGGCAAGGGAGGTAATAGAGAGGTACATAAAGCTCGCAGGCATAGCATCAAGAGTGGTATAATGATTAAAAGCAGCAAGCCAAGGAAACAGAGGGAATACAGGCACAATGCGCCGCTGCACATGGCGCAGCACATGGCACATGCCCACATAAGCAAGGAGCTTAAGCAAAAGCTCAAGATAAAGATGAGGTCAATACAGATATCAAAGGGCGATACTGTAAAGCTGGTTTCCGGGTCGAAGAAGGGCACAACCGGAAAGGTAACGCGCGTAGACATTAAAAAAGGCAAGCTTTTCATAGATTCGCTGAACAGGAAGGACGCAAAGGGCAAGGAAAAATCCATCCCCATAAGCATAAGCAACGTTTACATAACTGATTTAAACCTGAGCGATAAAAGAAGGGCAGGCAAGCTTAAGGTCACTGCGTCCACTACAAGCCAAAAGCCCAGCGTGGAGGCAAAAGAAGTGATACAAAATGGCAAACAAAGGGAACAATAGACACATGAAGTCTCTGAACGCCCCAAGATTCTTCGGGGTAGCTAAAAAGGAGCATACTTATACTGCTAAGCCGCGTGCGGGAAGGCACAGCTTAGACAAATCGGTTGCACTGCAGACAATACTTAAGAAAACAGAGCTTTTCAGCGGCACAGCAGAGGCCGTGAAGTCCATAAAGGCAATGCAGATAGCCGTAAACGGCAAAAAGGTCAATGACCCGAAATATTCTGTAGGGCTCAACGACGTAATATCCATAGAGCCAATAGACAAGAAATTCTTTATTGGGATAAGCAAGCAGGGCAGGTCAACCATAGAGGAGCAAAAGAAGGGCTCTGAGCAAAGGCATGCAAAGGTAATAGGCAAGTACCTCACGAACGGCAAGAAGCTCATGCTAAGGCTGCATGACGGCAGCATAATGGCTGCACCGGCGCCTTCAATAGCCGTAGGGGACACGATAGAGTTCTCAGAGACAAACGAGTTCAAAAGGCATCTGCCAACGAAAGCTGGCGCGCAATGCATGGTGATAGATGGCGTGCACGTCGGCGTAGAAGGGAAGATAATAAATATCAAGAAGGGCACAATGCATTCCTCTGCGGTCGCTACGATAGAACAGAACAACGGAGAAAAATTCGACACAATTGTCGAAAATATAATTACCATCGGGTGAAATTAATGGCAAAGGAAAGCGTCAAAAGCAAATCAGAAAACCCGATGAGGGGAATAAAAATAAACAAACTGGTAATAAACATCGGTACCGGCAACGAGGAAAAGCTGCAGGCGAACGCCAAAAAGCTCCTCCAGCAGATATCCGGAGTAAAGCCAGCGGATTCGATATCCACTAAAAGGATACCGTCATTCAAGATATCAAAGGGCGCGAAGATAGGCGCATTCGTCACGATAAGGAACAATAACGCCAAGCTGTTGGCAAAAAGGCTTTTCGACGCAATAGGGAACAAGGTTCCTGAGCGCGGAATACAGGACAACACCGTTAATTTCGGGATAAAGGAATACATAGACATCTCCGGAATAAAATACGATCCTGTCATAGGCATGCTCGGCATGAATGTGAATGTCTCATTCAAGAGGCCAGGGCTAAGGACAGAGCTAAAGAAGCGCTCCAACGGATTCATAAAAAGGAGCCACAGGAGAATATTGAAGGAAGAGCTCAAAGCATATTTAAAGAAGGAATTCAATGTAACTATAGAGGGTGCTGATTAATGCAAGTTAAACCGGAAGAAAAATTCAAGGGAAAAGGTACAAGGAAATGCAGGATATGCGGAGCCAGCCGTGCGCTAATACGCGAACACGGGATTTACATATGCAAAAGATGCTTCAGGGAGGTCGCAAAAGACCTAAACTTTAAAAAGTATGGCTGATTTCATGGTTGACAGACTCGCAGACACTATAAACAAGATAAAAACCAACGAGAATATAGGAAGGCCTACTTGCGTCGTGTATTCGACCAAGCAGATAAAGGCGTTCATAGACATCCTCAAGGACGAAGGGTATATAGGCACATACGAAGAATTCACCGACAGGTATTCAAAGAAGCTAAGGCTGAACCTGACAAACAAGATAAACGGCATAGGCGTGGTAAAGCCCCATTACTCAATGTCAAGCGGTGACATAAGGAAGTACGAGGAGCGTTACATACCAAGCAAGGACTTCGGAATGCTCGTAATATCAACATCAAAAGGGCTAATGACAAACAGAAAGGCTCGCGAGAATAACATCGGCGGCAGGCTAATGGCCTACATTTACTGAGTAGTGTTTAAGTATCAAGTATCATGGTAATTTAATGGCTGAAATAACTTTGGAAAATGGCGTAAGCGCAGTAGTCGCAGAAGACAAGATATCGATAAAGGGCCCGCTTGGAACCAACGAAAGAAGGTTCAACGACGCTTTGCTGAGCGTGAAGGCCGCAGATAAAAAGATAGTAATAACACAGGCTCCTGCAAACAAAAAGCTTTCAAGGAAGGCTGCAAAGGCAGAGGTTTCTCTGGCAAAGGAGCTCTCAAACGACATCAACGGCACTATAAAATATTTCGAGGTAAGCATGGAGGCAGTATATGCACACTTCCCGATGACGATAGAAATCAATGCCAAATCGATTATAATAAAAAACATGCTTGGAGAGCGTGCATCACGCACGGCGGACATAGTGGGAAGCACCAAGGCAGAGTCAAAGGATAAGAAGCTTCGCATATACGGAATAAACTTCGATGATGTCAAGCAGACTGCAGCCAATGTCAGGATGGCATGCAGGGTAAAGCACAAGGACGAGCGCATATTCCAGGATGGAGTCTATTATTCGATGGAGTGATGTTTATGCAAGGAAAATCAAACCTCAAGAAAACGGCAAAAAAGCCAAAAAAGAAGAGCCATCCAAAATTCAATGTCCCTAATGCAGGCGCAAAGAACAGGAAAAGCGTGCCGGAAAGATGGCATAAGCAGCGCGGCCAGGACAACAAGAAGAGGATAAAGAAGGATTTCATGGGAGCTACCCCTGGAATAGGCTACAGGAACAAGCCCGAACTGCTAGGCGTAAGGGTAGACGGGAAAAAATTACTGCTTGTCCATAACATGAATGAGCTGAATGATGCACTGCACAATCCGGAAATAGGCTCCTACAACATAGTCATATCTCATGATGTAGGAAAGAGGAAGCGCCTGGAAATGCAGAAGGCGGCATCATCAAGCGATGTAAAGATAGTAAACGGTGTTAAGAAATGAGCGTTAAACTTACACGAAGAGTGGCTTCAGACATAATGAAGCGCGGCGAAACGAGCATAAGGATAAAGCCTTCTGCAATGGACGACGCCAAGAAAGCAATAACAAGGGAAGACGTTAAGGATCTAATAAAAAAGGGCAGCATATACGCAATAGTGGAAAAGCACAATGCAAGCAAATACGGCAAGGAGCTTAAGAAAAAGAGGGCAGAAGGCAGGAAGCGCGGCCCTGGAAGGAAGAAAGGAACGAAGAAGGCACGCGGAACGGCAAGCCACATGAAAAGGATGAGGTCGCAAAGAAGGATCCTTGCAGCACTTAAGACGGACAATACCATAGACAACGAACAATACAAGACGTTCTACGCATTGGTCAAGGGCGGAACATTCCAGACAAAGGCAACATTGCTTAATTACATAAGGAGCAAGGGCGTGGGCATTAACGATGAAAGGCTTGAGAAGCTCAAGCACATATGAGGTATATTTCATGAAAATCAATAGAAGGAGGCGCGCACAATCGCTTACAAATTACAGGAAGAGGATAGCCCTTCTAAAAAGCAGGCTTCCACGCGTAGTCATACGCAGGAGCAACAGGGCCATAACAGCACAGATAATAGCATACGATCCAAGCGGCGACACGATAATGGCAAGCGCATCGTCATCCGAGCTTAAAGGCATGGGATGGATGCCTAAGTCCAACATACCAACTGCATACCTTACCGGAATGCTGCTGGCAAAGAAGGCAAAGGACAAGGGCATAACAGGCTCAATGGTGCTCGATGTTGGCCTGAACAAGCCCATAAGCGGAAATGTGATATTCTCGGCGGCAAAAGGCTGCAAGGATAACGGCATAGAGCTATTGTCCAATATCGAGGCCGACGAGTCAAGGATTTCAGGGGCGCACATATCGCAATACGCAAAGAAGGGCGTAAAGAAAGGCAGCTCTGAATTTTCACAATACGAAAAAGCCAAGGTTGATGTCAAGGAGCTTGAAAAGGCCTTTGGCGAAGTGAAGAACAAGATTACGATAACAAAGTGATTTATTGAGAGGAAGAGGCCGTTATAATAATCAGGAAAGACGCAAAGAATTTGACGTTGCAGCTTGGGAGCCAGTAACAGAACTTGGAAGGATGGTAAAGGCCGGATCTGTTACGAGCCTAGAGCAAATATACAGCATGGGCAAGAGCATAGAAGAGAATGGCATAGTCGATGCGCTTCTGCCTAATATAAACAGCGAAATCGTCGAGATAAAGAGCGTACAGAGGATGACAAGCAACAACAGGAAGCAGAAGTTCAGGGTCACTGCAATAATCGGTGACGGAAACGGCCATGTGGGCGTAGGTGCGGCAAAGGACGCAGAAGTAAAAGCCGCCATAGACTCTGCCATAAACGCTGCAAAGCGCAATGTCATGCCAGTGCTCATGGGCTGCGGCTCATGGCAGTGCACCTGCGGACAGCAGCATAGCCTTCCGTTCATAACAAGGGGCAAATGCGGCAGCGTAGAGGTGCTTTTAAAGCCTGCGCCCAAGGGATTGGGCATAGTGGCGAGCAAGCACGTGAAGCGCATGCTTGAGCTTGCAGGAGTAAAGGACATCTGGAGCTTTTCAAAGGGAAGGACAAGGACCACGTATAACGTTCTGATGGCAGTCATGGATGCGTTCAAGCATACCATAAGCATGAAGAACCTGGAAGAGGCCAGAAAGGCAAGATAAATTTTACACAAGGTAAGGAAAACTTTTATAGGTTTTAAATGCTTTTGCGTCAGAATTTATTTGAATAACGATATAAAGTGATAAAATGAAAGTGTATGTAGATAAACCATTATGTACCGGTTGCCAGCACTGCAAGGACGTTTGCCCAGTTGCAGTTTTCGAGCTTAGGGACAGAGGAAATGTCGGCGAAGTGAATAAGGACACAGCGCCTGAGAACGCCCAATGGAAAGGGCAGACTGACCAGTCCATACTGGATAAATGGTCAAAGGTCGAGGACGGCCATAAGCACTTCGCAGAGACAAACGACGGCACCAGCGGCGGCATATCCGTGGCCGTAAATGGCGATGCATGCATATTGTGCCAGGCGTGCCTGATACAATGCGAAGGCGAATGCATACATATAATAGACGATTCAGGAACAGAATACAAGTCAATATATGCATAAGCACATGCATTTATGCATGCGCAATGCATGCATAACAACATGGCATAGATATCGGGTTGCACATGCCAATGCAGCCCTTACTTATTTTTTCTTTTTATTAGTTGCGTGTTATTATGATAAAATACATGGATAAATCCTTCAGCGAAGAAGAATCATTGAGTGTGCTTAATGAGAATGTACGCGAATGGTTCACTAAAAACTTCAAAGAATTAACAATCCCGCAACGCTTCACGTTTAAACTTATTAGCGAACGCAAGAACATACTTGTGGCAGCGCCTACTGGCTCCGGAAAGACGATGTCGGGATTTATCACAATACTTAGCAACCTTTTCAACAAGGCCTCGAAAGGGGAGCTTAAGGAAGAGATATACTGCATATACATATCCCCATTAAAGGCGTTAAATAACGATATATACAAAAACCTGAGCAAACCGTTGGAAGAAATATACGAAGTCACATCAAAAGACAAGATCTCCTCGAAGGTTACTATAGCAGTAAGGACTGGAGATACCACACAAAAAGAGCGCAAAAGGATGCTTGATCACCCTCCGAACATATTGGTTACTACCCCGGAGAGCCTTGCAATACTGATAACATCTGAAAAATTTTCTGAAAACTTCAAAAACGTAGAGTACATAATAATCGACGAGATCCACGAGCTTGCAAACAACAAGCGCGGAGTTCACCTGGCGCTCTCCGTAGAGCGCCTACGCAGCATGGTAAACCACGACTTCACGCGCATAGGCCTGGGCGCTACGCTATATCCATTGGACGAGGCAGGCAAGTACTTGGTGGGATACGATTCATCGGGAAAGCCCAATGATTGCATAATAGTCGATGCATCATGGAGCAAGAAGCTTGACGTAAAGGCAATGAGCCCTGTAAAGGACATGATATACTCGCCTGACGAGGAGATAGAGCAGAATACCTACAACATAATAAACAAGATAATAAAAGAGAGCAAATCAACACTTGTATTCACGAATACGAGAAGCGGAACTGAGCGCGTGGTTTTTAATCTAAAGAAAAAATTCGGCTACAACGAGGAGATAGCCGCGCATCACGGCTCGTTATCGAGAGAATCAAGGCTTGAAGTTGAGGAGCTCCTGAAATCAGGTTCGCTTAAATGCGTTGTATCGTCTACAAGCCTGGAACTCGGGGTAGACATCGGCAGCATAGACAATGTTGTGCAGTTAGGCTCCCCAAAGAGCGTAACGAGGGCCGTTCAAAGGATAGGCCGTGCTGGGCACAAATACAAATCTACTGCAAAAGGCGAGATCATAGTGCTCAACAGGGACGATTTAGTCGAATGCAGTGTTATGCTCGATGCTGCGCTCAAGCATCACTTGGATTCCTTCAAAGTGCCGATGAACGCGCTTGATGTGCTGGCGCAGCATATAGTCGGCATGTCAATAACGAAGAAATGGGATATTAAAGAGGCATATGAAGTAATAAGGCACGCATATCCTTACCATAGCCTTGACTACTCCGATTACATGTCTACTGTGAAATACCTTGCAGGCGAGTACGTCGGATTGGAGAGCAGGCATGTCTATGGAAAGATATGGTACGACGAAAGCACAGGCACATTCGGAAAGCGCGGAAAGATGATAAGGCCAATATACATGCTTAACCTCGGTGCAATACCTGACGAGGTGTCCGTAAGCGTATTGGAAACAAAAACGAAAAAATGGATCGGCAGCATAGAAGAGGAGTTCCTGACAAGGCTAAAGCAGGGAGACATATTCACGCTTGGCGGAAGGCTGTACAGATTCGAGTATGCAAAGGGCATGAAATGCTACGTATCGCAGGCCACATCATTAATGCCGACAATACCTCCATGGTTCTCCGAGCAATTGCCGTTAAGCTATGAGCTTGCAATAGAGATTGGGAAATTTCGGGGAATAATGTCTAAATCTATTTCGAAGCAATCAAAAAAATCCACGCTAAAGCTAAAATCCAAGATGTCTAAGGATACCTCCGATATAATAAGCGCGCTGCCAGTGGACAGCAATGCAGTAAAAGCCATTTACGGGTATTTCGTAGAGCAAAAGCTTTACGCAGATGTAATTCCCAACGACAAGCTCATATTAATTGAAATAACGAAAGACCCAAAGGCCAAGCAAAACATAACTGTATTCCATTCGCTGTACGGCAGGCGCATAAACGATACGCTATCAAGGATAATCGCAATACATATAGGCAGGAAATTGGGGATTGATGT
>DAHXOG010000006.1:0-7781 GCA_027364995.1 Candidatus Mancarchaeum sp. | reverse complement strand
ATGTAGGAATACTTATAAACGATAACGGGTTCTTGATAAATACGGAGGTAGAGCTAAAGCCAAAAGACATAGAGGATGTGATATCATCGATAATAACAAAGGATCCCGAGCCTCTATTAAGGACAAACATAAGGAAGACCGAGATAATGAAAAGGAGGTTCAGGCACGTTGCAGCGAGAAGCTTTATGATACTCAGGAATTACAAAGGCTACAAGTTCCCGGTAGGCAGGCAGCAGATAAGCGCAATGCTGCTGATAAAGGCAGTGGAGGATATCGACAAGAACTTTCCAGTATTGAAAGAGACATACAGGGAGATATTTGAAGAGGTAATGGATCTGCCAAGGACAAAGGCGCTTCTCCAAAGCATAAAGTCCGATGACGTATCTTACAAGATAATAAAAACCCAAATCCCGAGCCCGTTTGCGCATTCTATGATAACATTCGGCCATGCCGACGTTGTTTTGATGAAGGAACGCCACGAATACCTGAAATACCTGCACAAAATGGTAATAAAGAAGATAAACTCATCGAAATGATTACATCACAATAAGATGTTAATAAGTGATGCTAGATAGATGGTATTAGATGATGCTGAACGATGACATAGAGCTCATAGACGGCATGCCTATAGCATTCATAAAAAGCCTTAACGCGTTGGTAGTCGCCGATATGCATTTAGGGTACGAAGGCGTAATGGCCAAAAAAGGCTTATTGATACCAAAAGTAAATTTCAAGAAGATGGCAGACATGATAAGCTCTGCCTTAGAAAAAACAAAGGCAAAAAAGCTCATTGTGGATGGCGACATCAAGAACGAATTTTCAAAGGTCGACGAAGAGGAGTTTAACGAGCTTTACGATTTTATAATGTTCACAAAGAATATGGGCATAGAGCCCATACTGATAAAGGGCAACCACGATAATTTCGTAGAGCGATACAAGGAACCATTCAAGCTTTCAGTTTTCAGGCAGCAGGCCATAATAGGAAAATACCTGTTCTTCCATGGCGAGGAAATGCCAATTATCGAAAAGAGCAAGGAAGCAAAAGGGATAAAAGCAATGATTATGGGCCATGAGCATCCAGCCATAGGCATAATAGACGAGATAGGCAGGCATGAAAGGCTCAAATGCTTCCTTTACGGCAAATACAAAAATATGCCTATTCTTGTTTTGCCTGCCCTGAACTTTTTTGCCGGAGGCACAGAAATAAATACCGTGCCAAGGTCCGAGCTTCTGGCACCTGTATTCCAGAAGCTAAATCTGGACGGCATGCACGCCATTGCGGTCGGTTACGGCTCTACCATAGACTTTGGCACAATAAAAGAGCTAAGGAAGCTGACTAACTGATTATTGAATCATCAGATCCATGGGAGTATATTCATAAGCAGCGCTATAACCACTACTGCGGTCAATATGTTTACATATTTTTTCTTGAGGCTGTTGTCGTATATCCTCCAACCGTCAAAGCCCGGAACCGGAAGCAGGTTTACTACCGCTATAAGGAAGTTAAGCATGAACAATATGCCGAAAAGCGAGTAAAAGAAATACGCTATCCCTTTCTCAAGCGTATTCGTTACGGGGAAATACTTTTCATATAGATCTACTCCTATAAGCCCAAGCTTAGTCCCGTTTTCCGACTTTGCCACGAATGTGTAATTACCTGTGCTGGTAGCTATGCTGACAAGGCTTCCAGGCGTATCCTTCCCCGCTACGCTCTCAAGCTGTGTTATGTTGTTTATGCCAACACCGTCCCATGCGAATATCTCAGTGCCTGGCTTTATCACGTTATTGGCAGGATATCCGGCAATTGTTGACTGGACAAAAACCCCATGCCCGTACACATTGGTAAGTATATAAGGCAGCATTATGAGCATAGGTATCAGGAATATTACCATTGCAAGAAAGTTGGACGATACTCCAGCAGAGAATATCTTATTCTGCTTCCTCTTGTCAAGCTTTACCACTTCGGCTTCGTCAGGCTCTACAAAGGCCCCGACAGGTACCACGCCGAAAAGCAGAATTCCGACAGATTTTAGCTTTACCTTAAAGGACCTCGCAAGTATGCCATGCGAGAATTCGTGTATTATCAATATTATGGCCAATGAGAGTATGCCGCTGAAAAGCGGAAGGTCTATTCCAGGTATGACTGGAGCCACCCCTGGGGTGGAACTGTGCAAAGGCGCTATAGAATTTACAGATATGGATCTTATTATTGCAATAACGATTTCTCCTGCATTGGCGACAAGCAGCGCTATTATATATCCGGAAAATCCTGCTACAAGCACTATGCCTTTGAGCACGTATTCCAAGTAATATGCGCCAGGGTAAGTGAAGTTATATATCAAGGCAGATATGCTTGGTATTGTGGTCGAGAATTCAGCGCTTGATATGACGTTGAATCGTGATATATTTATGAATAATAATGAATATGTGGTAAACGGAAGCACGAATGCCAATATGAGCATGTTGCTTATTATCCCTATTGCGTAAACCTTTTTGGAGGCCCTGCCCCTAAGCAACGGGTATGATAACAATCCGAACCCCAGCACTAATCCCCACATAGAGAGAAGATCCCAGAAACGAGCGTATCTCCTTGCTAAATAGTCTATCTCCTTTATGCCATGCCTTCCGCTTAGCATGATCATTCCATAGCCGCCCTTAGTCCCGAGCAGCTTCTTTATCGCAAGCCCTGATATTACCAATGATGCCAGGGCAAGAATTACCTGAAGCGCTATTCCTAAGTATACTGCGTAATAGTCGAAATATATAAATACGAAAACTACAAGCGCTATGGCTAATGATGCAATCTCTTTATACACGAAAGGATTACTATCTTTAGATTTAGATGATTTAATGCTCTTACTAACCTTAGCCAACAAAGCTCCCTACGAATTATCTTATAACTATAATTTAATGATAAAGCTATTTAGCGCTTAACCTAAAAATTGCTTGATGCCAAGCCGTAAATGGCAATTACAAAAACTTATCGCTGCAACCAGATAAAGTAACATTTGTAAATATTGCGTTATAATTAATTTTTATATAATGGTGGTAATACGGGCATGAGGATGTGGTACCTAAAGCATTTCGACAAGGACAAGCTTCTTGAAGAGCTTTCAAAACCAGTAGAAGGTGAGTTTGTAGTCGTGAAAGAAGGCAACATGCTCACAAGGGTAAGGAAGGAAGAGCTTGAAGAGTACAACAGAATGATGGAAGAGATAAGAGGGCATTTGGAATAAATGCTCTCTGTAAGCTATGTTTTATAACATGCATTCTAAATTATCTGTACCTTAACAATGCGGCTACTCCTCCGAATCCCAAAAACAGCTCCTTGCCGTATTGGTTTTCCGATGAAATGAACGATATCTGGACACCGAGCTTGTCAGCCATATCCACCAATTCCTCAACAGCGTCTTTCTCCTCCGTTATTATGAGGTTGCCCCCGTCGTCGTGCTTCAGCTGGCGCTGGTTGCCCTGCTCCAACGCGTCGAATTCCGTATTGCAGGTGTTGCACTTATAATGCACCTTGTACAATTCCAGATCCTCGCTTATTATTAGCATAGAGACATTGTTGGACTGCAATGCCTTTTTCACCTTCTCATACCCGTTCGTAGCCAATCCATTGTGCGAAATCTCGCTGAGGAACCTTCCCATAATCTTCTGCTCCTGCACCACCTGCTGCTCCGACAATACCTCCTTCGCCTGTTCCAATAACTCCCTGAATCCTGCGTTCTCGTCAGTATATCCTGTATTGAAGATGCCCAACACCTTTATCTGGTAATTGAGGTTCTTCGATTTTACGAAGTCCTCTTTGGCAGGCCCAGGCCCTCCAACTACCAATCCCTTGAGCTTGAACTCGTGCTTTATGAAAAGGTCGTTTATCGCTTCGGCTATCGCCTTGTAATAATCTTCTATGCTCTCCTCCCTTGCCCTGTCGTACCTAGCTGCCGACTGGCCGCCCTTATGCACCTTCTGGTGCGCGAATGACCTCAGCTTCTTGTCGACTATGAACTGCGCGCCCGCAAGTATGCCTATCGTAGCATCGCTGCCGTCCATTATGACGACGCCGTACCTATCCGTGGTCTCCATCATGCGCTCTATTGGCTCCAACAAGAATGTCGAGTCGCACCTGTATATATTCGCCTTTATGGGCTCTGGTGGCTCCATGGAGAAAAGCTCCACGTCAGGCTTGGACTGCTCGTTGCTTATATTGCCGCAGAATATCGCAAGCCCCTTCTCCGGAGGCATCCTGTAAAGCTTAAGGTACTGCATTATCTTCTCCAGCGCTCCCTGCACATTGAGCCTCGTAGTCTTTGACTTTATGTTAGACGCCTGCCCGTGCTCGTCCCTGAGCTTGGCCACCTCGTCGCTTATCGGGAAACCTGGCGGTATGTATACGCTTATGAGCTCTGTCCCTGCACCTTTTATCGATGCAAGCCTCTTAAGCTCCTTCTTAATGTGATATTCCTCCTTCATTTATCGCACTTTGTTTTATTATCATGGCTAATATGTAAAAATCAAGCCGGCAAGGATTATTGCCAGCCAACTAATAAAATACTACTAGATGCCTGTTATCTTGTCCTTGTGCATGTACGGAACAAGGACTTTTGGCACTGTTATGGTGCCGTCTTCATTGTAATAGTTTTCAACTATCGCAACTATCATCCTGGAAATCGCTATGGCCGTGCTGTTAAGCGTATGCACGTATTTGCGCTCTCCTTTCTCATCGTACTTTATGTCAAGCCTTAGGCTTTGCCAATCCGTGCAGTTCGAGCAAGAGACTATCTCCCTGTATTTGCCCTGCCCTGGCATGTAAGCCTCTATGTCGTTCTTCTTAGCAGCCACTGTCCCTATGTCTCCAGTGCATATGTCAACCACATGGTATGGTATTCCGAGCTTTTGCGTGAGCTCCTCGGAATTCGCAAGCAGCTCGTTGTAGTAATTCCACGAGTCCTCCGGCTTGCAGAATATGAACTGCTCTACCTTGTAGAACTGGTGCACCCTGAATATGCCCTTGGAATCCTTGCCATGCGATCCGGCCTCCCTCCTGAACGCAGGGCTTATTCCAACATATTTTATCGGCAGCTCGTTTACGCTCAATACCTCTCCTGCATGCATTGCTGCCATCGGATGCTCTGCCGTAGATATCATATATAAATCCTCTTCCATCCTTTCGTAATCGCTAATGTTGCCTGCCTCTGCGGTATCTGTGACCCTGTAAAGCTGCTCCTCGAAATCTCCCAATGCCGTGACGCCCTTGTAGTACTCCCTCCTCATCATGAGTGGAGGGGCTATGGCGGTATAGCCCTTCTTAGACAGCTCATCCAACGCGAAGCTTATGAGTGCCTGCTCGAGCAGCGCTATGTCTCCCTTGAGGTAATAGAATCGCGCGCCTGATATCTTCGCAGCCCTTTCTATGTCTATTAATCCCATACTTTCGAGTATCTCCTCGTGCCCTTTTGCGATCTTTTTGCTGGCATCTCCCCATACCTTGATCTCAAGGTTATCGTTATCGTCAAGCCCGTACGGAACGCTCTCATGCAGTGTATTGGGCATGTTGAGCAGTAGCTTTTCTATCTTACCATCTATGGCGCCTATCTCGGCATCAAGGCTCTGCATCCTTTCCTTCATGGAAGCCACTTCCTTTATCCTGGAATCGGCATCCTTGCCCTCCTTCTTGAGCTGCGAGACCTCCATGCTTATCCTGTTCCTTTTTGCCTGCATCTCCTGCAATTCTGTTCTATTTTTTCTCCATTTCTCATCGAGCTCCAACAGCTCGTCTATGGGGTAATCGCTCTTCCTCTTGGCTAGCGATGCGCGTATCTCCTGTATGTGGTCCCTCACATATTTCGTAGTTATCATAAAAATCATTTTTACTGAGCTTATTGCAACTAAAAAACACACTCAAGCTGAAAATAATTAATGCTATAAATAATGCATATTCATAACGCAAATATTAATATTACAAAGCATTGTAATATATCCAACAGTCATAGGATGCGTAACGCATATATATAATTTTTGCGTACGGAAAATGATTGGCCAATAACGATCTGTTTGTTAATGCGTGTTATGGTGCAGGGATAGCAAAGTCTGGTCAAATGCGACAGGTTCAGGGCCTGTTCTCCTAGCGGGTTCGAGAGTTCAAATCTCTCTCCCTGCATGTTTTTATTCCAACAAATATCGTTTTGGAATGCTGTATTTCCTTCTTGTTCCCGTGTATTAAATACATTTGCTGTTAAAAATCTATATAAATAAAGTCGCTTAATGCTATGTGTTATTGGTAAATATTAAGATGATGCTATGATAGAATATAGTGACTTCGAAAAGGTGGACATGCGCATAGGCATAATCAAAAATGCGGAGAGCTTTCCAGAAGCGAAAAAGCCGGCCTACAAGCTCACCATTGACTTCGGACCAGAGATAGGCATCAAGCATTCATCAGCCCAGATAACGAACTACGGCATAAGCGAGCTTATTGGGCGGAAGGTGGTGGCCGTTGTGAATTTCAAGCCAAAGCAGGTAGCAAACTTCATATCCGAGGTGCTTGTTTTGGGCGCAATAACTGATAAAGGTGTAATGATATTAAACGTATATCCAGATGCTCCGATAGGGAGCAGAATAAGCTAACGCCAAATCATTTTCCAAACCCGTATTGAACCAAGGTGCATGGATGAACCAATTGTCAAGGTCTGTAACGCTGCTTCAGGCATTAATGATAAACCTTGGCGCAATAATAGGAGCAGGTATATTCGTTATAATAGGCGTTGCGATAGGCCATGCAGGCCCGTCGATAATCGTCTCCATAATACTTTCAGCCATGATAGCTATGCTCACGGGCTTGAGCTTCGCCGAGATCGCAAGGCATGTGTCCAAAGAGGGAGGCGTATACGAATATGCAAAAGATTCCTTCAGGCCGTTCGCCGGATTCATAGGCGGATGGCTATGGACATTCGGCAACATAATAGCCATAGCCGCGGTATCGCTTAGCATGGGCGGATATGTGAACATATTCTTTTCATCGCACATAAACACTGTGGATTTTGCCATAGCTGCGATAATAGCATTCGCAGTCATAAACGTCTTGGGAATAAAGAATTCCGCAAAGACGATATCCGCCTTCGTAATAATAAATGTAGTGATATTGGCAATATTCATAATATTCGGAATAGGCAGCATACACGCTGCAAACTTCAGCAATTTCATGCCCAACGGGTTTACGGGCACAATAGCCGGCGCCGCAATAATATTCTTCGCGTTTACCGGATTCTCAAGGGTAACCACAATAAGCGACGAGGTAAAGGATCCCGAGAAGACAATACCCAAAGCGATAATACTGTCGATAATAATATCTACTATCATATACATAGTAGTCTCCATAGTTGCCGTAGGGATTATACCTTATACTGCCTTGGCGAGCTCCTCGGCTCCATTATCCACTGCAATAAGGAGCCTCCACAGCGGCATACTCTCAGCTATAATAGCGCTTGGAGGCATTACTGCAACAGCTGGAGTGATACTCACTGGAGTGCTAGGCACATCAAGGGTTTTCTTCGCATTGGGGAGGGACAAGGAGCTGCCCGGACTGCTGGCCTACATAGACCGCTTTTCCACCCCGATAAACGCAATAATCGTATCGGCAGTGCTATCGATATTTTTCCTGCTTTTTGTAAAGTTCGGGACGATCGTGGATTCATCTAATGCGGCGGTGCTGAGCGCTTACTTTATAATAAACGTATCTGCAGTATACTTCTATTTCAATCTTAAGAAGAAACAGCAACAGG